>NZ_JBHXAG010000014.1:0-130243 GCF_042726555.1 Streptomyces sp. NPDC060232
GTGTTATCGTGTCCCCCGGTGTCCCCCGCGGCGGCTGGGGGGGCGGCCCGGCGGGGTGGGGTACTAAGGTCCTGGGCGCGCCGCCACTGGGGATTCCCCCCCCCACGTCGGGAGCTGTCGGTCCCTTGGGGCCGAGACGCGGCAGGAAACGCTGCGAGAGGGCGGCGGCGGTGACGATGGCGACCGTGACAGGCAGAGGCCCAGGCCCGACCGGATCAGGGAGAAGCCCAGCACGTACAGGCGGGTCCGAACTCGAACGGGCGATTCTCGACGCGGCGTTGGAGCAACTGCGTACGGTCGGCTGGAACGCGCTCACGAGGGAGGCCGTCGCCGCCGGCGCGCAGACCGGCGAGGCCGCCCTCTACGGCGCCGGCCCTCGAAGGCGGACCTCGTGGCCGACGCGCTGCGTCCGGTCTGCCGCGGATCGGTGAGATTCCCGACTCCGGCTCGATCCGCGAGGACCTCGGCCTGCTGTGCGTGCCTACGAGGGAGGTCATGTACTCGCGCGCCGGGCAGGCTCGCTGGTCGGTCCTTCACGAATGCGATCACATGGCGGCAGAGTGGTTCCGCGGGGTCATCCGGTCCGGGCTGCAGGAGCCCGCCCAGCGCCCTGACCAGGGAGCTTGTACTCCGCGGAAACAGGGAATCGGGCGGAGGGACGTGTGACCGGACGCCACTGGTCCGTTTGTCGTGGATGTCGCTCCGGTGGTGCTGATGTACCGCGCCAAGGTGTGCGGTAGCGAATGGGGGGACTCGGGCATCGCCGTGTTGAGCGACGAGGTGATGGTGGCGCTGCTCAGGGTGTGAGACGCGGAAAGCGGCCGCGAGCCGCGCGGGGAGGGATCTGGGGCCGATCGCGGGCCCGTCGGACCCGGGCGGGGGTGTGCAGTGGGCTCGGGGCGGCGTAACCTTGCTGGCGCCATGCCGTACGAAGCACCCACCCACACCGTCGAACGCTCCCTCCGTGCAACCACCGGCGCCAAGGTCATCGCCGGGGTCGACGAAGTCGGACGAGGGGCCTGGGCCGGTCCCGTCACCGTGTGCGCGGCGATCACGGGCCTGCGCCGGCCGCCCGCCGGGCTCACCGACTCCAAACTGCTCACCCCCAAGCGGCGCGACGCCCTGCTCGACGTCCTGGAGGACTGGGTCACCGCGTACGCGCTCGGGCACTCCACGCCCGAGGAGATCGACGAGCTCGGGATGACGGCCGCCCTGCGGCTCGCGGCGGAGCGCGCCCTGGCAGCCCTGCCGGTGCGGCCCGACGCGGTGATACTCGACGGCAAGCACGACTATCTCGGCCCGCCCTGGCGGGTCCGTACGGTGATCAAGGGCGACCAGTCCTGCATCGCCGTCTCCGCGGCTTCGGTCATTGCCAAGGTCCGCCGCGACCGGATGATGGCCGAACTCGGCGAACAGGGCGGTGGGATCGAGGACTTCGCCTTCGCCGCCAACGCCGGATACCCCTCGCCCGTGCACCGCGCGGCCCTGGAGCAGCGGGGGCCCACCCCCTACCACCGGCTCTCGTGGTCGTACCTCGACGCGCTGCCCAGATGGCGCCACCTCAAGAAGGTGCGCCGCAGCGAGGAGTCGATGGAGCTGGAAAACGGAGGCCAACTCGGCTTCGATTTCTGATCGCACCCATGTGCCACCGGCCGGTACGTTTCGTACCGGTGTTTGATAGATATCAACTCATGCCTCTCACCCCCGCCATCGAGGAGCCTCAGATTCACGAGAGTGCCCAGGGTCCCCGCGTCACGCCGGCCGCGAGCCGCACCGCGCAGACCCCCCGCCCCGTACCTGGTCCGCGTCCCGCCGCCGTCCCGCGGCCCGGTCGCCCCGGTCCTGTCCGGCCCGCACCCCCCGCGCAGCGTGCGGCGCAGGCCACCACCGGACCCGTTCCCGCAGCCCCTGCCCCCACCGCACCGTCCGTCTCCGCGGCGGTGCCGCAGATCCAGCTGATCCCGGCGTCCGCCGAGGGTGCGCTGGACGCGGCCGAGGAGGCCGTGGACCTGCTGCTCGACACCGGGCGCGCGCCCGGTGACATCCTGGTGCTCACCACCGGCGACCCGCACCCGTGGGCCGCCCACGAGCTGTCCTTCGGCGAGGCCGCGTACTGGGCCCAGCACGACGCCGGGGACGACGTCTTCTACGCGGACGCGGCGCAGGTCCAGCGAGCCGCCGACCGTCCCGTCGTGGTCTTCGCGGCCAACGGCGGTGCGGTCGACACCCTCGCGGGTTCCCTGCCGGTCGCGCTCACCCGGGCGGGTGCGCTGCTGATCGTGTGCGGTGACCCGCAGCAGATCAACTCCGTTCTGGGTGCGGGCGTCTGACGCCCTGTACCCCGGCACGGGTGAGGGGCGGGGCGGGCGCTGAGCCGGCCCCGCTGAAGCCCGGGCCCGGACCCAGATCCGGACCCGGACCCGGACCGAGGTTCGAGCCGACGTCCGCGAGGGTGCCCGATGCCTGATCCGCCGTACGCCCGGTCCCGGGTGTACGGCCGTGAGGCCTGTCCGGGAGCAGGCCGCGCGCCGGGTGCGGGCGTCAGCGCGCGGCGGTCCGGCGCAGGGCCTCGACCGCGCCACCGCCGGTGTGCAGGGCGAGTGGAGCGAATTCGGCCACGGTGTCACCGAGCCGCTGGGGCCGCGAGTCCGAGCTGGGCCGCCGGCCGCCACGGCCCTCGCCCAGCACCTGCCAGCCGTCGCGGGTCAGCGTGATGTACGCACCGCAGCGCAGTCCGTGCAGGGTGCAGGCGTCCCGCAGCCCCCACATCCACGCACCGTCCTCGGGGGTCCACCGCGCGTCGCCCTCGCGGCAGTAGAGCAGCACGGCCGTCCGTACCGGGGTCCGCCGCCGCAGGTCGTGCGGGAGGACCCGGCGCAGCCGGGACAGCAGGGCGTTGCGGTACTCCCAGCCGTCGGACGACGCCGAGCGCTGCACGAAGGAGGCGCTCGCCACGAGCTGCTCCTCCGGGCCGAGGACGGCGATCACCGCGGTCGACGGCACCGGGCTGTGCCGGGAGTGCAGGCCGCTGACCACCTCGCGCGGATTGCGCAGCAGGGGAATCCCTGCCGACATCCACTCGGACGGTTCCAGCAGTCTGCCGTGCCGGCTCGCGCCGCCGGCGGCCGTTGCCAGGGACGATGTCGAAGGCGGCGTGAATCCGAAGGTCACGTTCCTCCCTTCGGGTACACGCCCGCGGACGGGCACGGCTGGAGTCAGGGCGCGCCGCAGCGCGGCCCAGGAGGGTGCCGAGGAGCCGAGCGGGAGCACTCCGATTCTCGCGTGGCTTCCGAGCATGCGGCAACGAGCAATTGACGACGCCGACCGGAATTCGCCGGTATGCCGTTCATATCCTTGCCCCGCCACGCCGAGAACGACGCATCCGGTCCCCCGCGGCGCGTCGGCACCAGCGCGAACGCCTCCTTCGCGGGCCGAAGTGGCCGAGTGTCGTAGCCATCGGGTTGCATGGGGGCATGGACAACCAGGAGCTGCGCACCGAAGCCGACACGATCCTCGCCGAGCTGGTCGGCGACCCCGGGGGGTCGGCGCGGCTGCGGGAGGACCAGTGGCAGGCGGTGGCGGCCCTGGTCCAGGAGCGCCGACGGGCACTGGTGGTGCAGCGCACCGGCTGGGGGAAGTCGGCGGTGTACTTCGTCGCCACCGCCCTGCTGCGCCGTCGCGGCTCCGGCCCCACGGTGATCATCTCGCCGCTGCTGGCTCTGATGCGCAACCAGGTCGAGTCGGCGGCGCGGGCCGGCATCCAGGCCCGCACCATCAATTCGGCCAACCCGGAGGAGTGGGAAACCATCTACAAGGAGGTGGAGCGCGGGGAGACCGACGTCCTCCTGGTGAGCCCGGAACGGCTCAACTCGGTGGACTTCCGCGAGCAGGTGCTGCCCAAACTCGCGGCCACGACCGGCCTCCTGGTGGTCGACGAGGCCCACTGCATCTCCGACTGGGGCCACGACTTCCGCCCTGACTACCGCCGGCTGCGGGCCATGCTGGCCGAGCTCGCCCCCGGTGTGCCGGTGTTGGCCACCACGGCGACCGCCAACGCGCGTGTCACGGCGGACGTGGCGGAACAGCTGGGCACCGGCGTCGGCGAGGCCCTGGTGCTGCGCGGCCCGCTGGAGCGGGAGAGCCTGCGGCTGGGCGTGGTCCGGCTGCCGGACGCCGCCCACCGGCTGGCCTGGCTCGCCGAGCACCTGGACGAGCTGCCGGGCTCCGGGATCATCTACGCCCTCACCGTCGCCGCGGCCGAGGAGGCCACCGCCTTCCTGCGGCAGCGCGGCTTCAAGGTGGCCCCGTACACGGGGCGCACGGAGAACGCCGATCGGCTGCAGGCGGAGACCGACCTGCAGGAGAACCGGGTCAAGGCGCTGGTCGCCACGTCCGCGCTGGGCATGGGCTTCGACAAGCCGGACCTCGGTTTCGTGGTCCACCTCGGCTCGCCGTCCTCGCCGATCGCCTACTACCAGCAGGTGGGCCGCGCCGGTCGCGGCGTCGAGCACGCCGATGTGCTGCTGCTGCCGGGCAAGGAGGACGAGGCCATCTGGCGCTACTTCGCCGACACCGCCTTCCCTCCGGAAGCGCAGGTCCGGCAGACCCTCTCGGCCCTCGCCGATGCGGGACGGCCGCTGTCCGTGCCCGTGCTGGAGGCGGCGGTGGACCTCCGGCGCACCAGGCTGGAGACCATGCTGAAGGTCCTCGACGTGGACGGCGCCGTCAAGCGGGTCAAGGGCGGCTGGACCTCCACGGGCCGGCAGTGGACCTACGACTCCGAGCGGTACGCATGGGTGGCCCGGCAGCGGGCTGCCGAACAGCAGGCCATGCGCGACTACGTGAGCACGACGGGGTGCCGTATGGAGTTCCTGCGCCGGCAGCTCGACGACGAAGGGGCCGCCCCGTGCGGCCGCTGCGACAACTGCGCGGGTCCCTGGGCCGATTCCGCCGTCTCGGCGGAGATGCTGACCGGGGCGGCGAAGGAACTGGACCGTCCGGGCGTGGAGGTCGAACCGCGCCGCATGTGGCCCACCGGAATGCCGGCCCTGGGCGTCAACCTCAAGGGGCGCATCCCCGCCGGCGAGCAGTGCTCCACCGGCCGCGCCCTGGGCCGGCTCTCGGACATCGGCTGGGGCAACCGGCTGCGGCCCCTGCTGGCCGAGAACGCGCCCGACGTGCAGGTCCCGGACGACGTCCTGAACGCCGCGGTGGCGGTACTCGCCGACTGGGCCCGCTCTCCCGGCGGTTGGGCGCCGAACGTCGCCGAGGCCTCCGCCCGGCCGGTGGGAGTCGTCGCCGTACCCTCCATGACCCGCCCGCAGTTGGTCGGTTCCCTGGCGCGGGGGATCGCGGCCGTCGGCCGGCTGCCGTTCCTCGGCTCGCTGGCGTACACCGGGCCGGGCGGAGCGCACGCGGCACGCCGCAGCAACTCCGCGCAGCGACTGCGGGCGTTGTCCGACGCGTTCACCGTGCCCGAGGACCTGGCCGGTGCGCTGGCCGGCGCTTCCGGGCCCGTCCTGCTCGTGGACGACTGCACCGACTCCGGCTGGACCCTGGCCGTCGCCGCCCGACTGCTCCGCCAGGCGGGCGCCGACCAGGTCCTCCCCCTGGTCCTCGCCTCGGCGGGCTGACCTGACGGCGGGAGCCGGGCCGGCCCCGCCGGGGCACCCCGAGGTCAGGCGGCGGCCGGCGGGCCGGGCGGGAAGGGAATCCCGGAGAGCAGCGGCAGGAGCGACTCCTCCTCGTAGTCGAGATGGGCGTTCAGCTCTTCCGACATGCGGGCCAGTTCCCTGCGGAACCGCTCCGGATCCGCCCCGCTGATGTCGGCCAGCAGCACGCTCAACTCGCGCTGCAGCCGCGCCACCGTGACGTGCTCCGTCCGCAGCCGCTCGAGGACGTCCTTCAGGTGCGGGTTCTGCGCCGCGAGGGCGGGGAACACGTAAGCGTCCTCGCCGGTGTGGTGGATCTCCAGCGTCTGGCAGAACGCCAGGCAGTGCTGGCGGATCTGGAGCCCGAGGCCCGGCGCCGGCGCGGCCCCCTCGCCCTGGTGCGCGGCCACCGTCTCGAAGTAGCTGTCCACTTCGGTGCTCACGTGCCGCAGCTGCCCGCGCAGCCACACGTGGACTTCGACCAGCTTGTCGGCCAGGCTCCGGATCTCGCCCGGGCCCTCGCCGGGCGCGGGGTCGCTGCGCTCCAGCACCACCACGGGCAGCACGCGGCTGGTGTTCTCCTGGTACTCGCCGTAGCCCGGCGCCGCCGCCACGACGTGCGCGAAGAGCCGGTCCCGGCGCTCGCCCTCCGCGGGCACCGCGACCGCCACGAAGGAGTCGGCGCCGATCTCCACCTGGACCAGCGGATTGGCGAGGACGTTGTGGTACCAGTCGGGGTGCTTCGGCCCGCCCAGGTTGGAGCCGATGACCAGGAGGTGGCCGTCGTGGCGCACGTAGCCGAGCGGGACGGTCTGTTCCTCACCCGACTTGGCGCCGGTGACTGTGAGCAGCAGCAGATCGCTGCCCTCGAAGTACCCGCCGACCTTTCCCTGGTTGGTGCGGAACTCGTCGATGACTGACTGGTTGAAGGACATGGCGGGGTGGGACTCCTCGGGTGACGGGGTGTGCGGGGGCAGCACGAAGCAGGGGAGGGGGGAAGGCGCGTGCGGGGGCGTCGTCCCGTACGGCACGCCGTGCAACGGCGGGCGGAAGGACGAGCGGTGACACACGGGGACGCGGGGGATACAGCACGGCCGGTTCGAGCGGCGGTGCGGGCGCGACGAGGCGCCTGGATCAGGCGGAGCCTGTGAGAAGAGAACGCATAGGACGGTCCCTGGTGTGCGGGTGGTCGCCCAGTCACCGGCCGGCCCGGTTCTCTTTGGCCGGCGCCACGCGCCACGTTCCTCATTAGAACGACCGCTCCGCGATCTTGTCAACGCAGCTGTCAAGGCTCCTTGGCCGGATGCGCTGCCGGTCGTCGACAACACTCCCGCGGTGGCGCACCGTTCCGCGCCTGCGGTGGTTGAGGTGTCAACAGTTATCCACAGGGCTTTCGGGATCGGATCATGCGCGGGACCTTCGTGACATGACGAACAACAACGAATCCCGCCGCCCGTCCGACCGGTCCTTCATCAGCCCGGCCGGAACCGCCGACGAACCGCAGATCACCCTGCGCAGCCCGGCCGAACTGGCCGATGCGCTGCCCTACATGCTCGGCTTCCACCCGTCCGACTCGCTCGTCATGGTCGCCGTACACGGTGAGGGCGGGCGCTTCGGCGGCCGCCTCCGCGTCGGCATCCCCATCACACCTGCCGAATGGGAGGGCACCGCCCGACAGGTCGCCGACTGTCTCATCCGGGGCGGCGAACGGCGCGGCGCCAAGCCCGACGGCATCGTCGTCTACCTCTGCCAGGAGCCGCGCGGAGAGGAGAGCGGCCAGGGGGTGATGACCCGGCTGCGGCCGTTCGCGCAGCGGATCCGGTTGGCCTGCGGCGCGCTGGACGTGCCGGTGCTGGAAGCCCTGTGCCTGTCAGCCGGCCGCTTCTGGTCCTACGTCTGCCCCGACGAGCGGTGCTGCCCGGCCGAGGGCAGCCCGCTGGCAGCGGTCGGCACCTCGGTGATGGCCGCGGCCGCCACCTTCGCGGGTCTCCAAGTCCGCGGCTCCCTCGAAGAGATCGAAGGCAGGCTCGCACCGCTGCGCGGGCCCGTGGCCCAGGAGGCGGAGAGGGCCCTCGACCGGGCTGCCACCGCACTGATGCCGAGGATCCTCCACGGCGCCACCCGCGAGGAGGTCGGCGCCGAGACCATCACGCTGGCACAGACCCTGATGCGGCGCATGACCCAGGCGCCGCCCGCCGAGAGCGGCCCCCAGGGCGACGACTGGGACGACGCGCTGCTCGGCCACGACGAAGCCGCCGCACTGATCCTCGGCCTCCAGGACCGCGAAGTCCGGGACATCGCGGCCGAGTGGATGGAAGGGGAAGAGGCGGCCCCCGCACTGCGCCTGTGGCGGGCCCTGGCCCGCCGCTGCGTCGGCGCCTACGGCGAGCACGCCGCAGCGCCCCTCACCCTGGCCGGCTGGGTCTCCTGGTCCACCGGCGACGAGCCGACCGCCCGGATCGCCCTCGGCCTCGCCCTGAGGGCCGACGCCGAATACCGCTTCGCGCAGCTGCTCCACCACGCATGCAACGAGGGGATCGACCCCGAGGGGCTGCGCCAGTGCCTGAGGGAGGAGCGGCGCCGCCGCGAACCGAGGCGCGGCCGGTCCTCCGCCGTCACCCGGCCGCCCGGACGACGGGGCCGGACGGCCCCGCGCCGCGGCTCCCGCCGCACCGCCGGGAGCGGGCAGTGAGCGCGCGCCGGCCGTCGTACGGCGCTCCCCTGCGGTGGCCCCGCGCCGCCGCGGCCCCGGCCTCACGGCGCGGGCTCCGTCCCCGCAGCGCCCGGCCGGAGTCCGGGCCCGTGACCCGGGCGGGGGTGGGGGCGTTCAGCTGGGTGGTGCCGCCCCGGCCGCGCCGCCACCCAGCTGAAGCCACCGGAGCGCAGACAAGGCGACACATGTCTCACCCCGCACCTCCCCGCCCGACAGCCGTACCCGTGGCCCGCAGGCCCGAGCTGCCGCCCGTGCACGGCGCCGTCATCTGCGTCGCCGCGCCCTGCCTGGTCATCTCGCCCGAACACGGCCAGCTGACCGGGCAGGGGATCGACGGGATCTACCGGTCCGGGCGCCGGCTGCTCTCCCGCTGCGTGCTGCGGATCGGCGGCCGTGACCCGGTCGCCGTCCAGGGCCGCAGCCTCGGTGCCGACCGGGCCGGCTTCACCGCAACGGTCCGCACCGGGGCCGAGCCCGGCCCCGACCCGGACATCGGCGTGGAACGGATCCGCCACGCCGACGGCACCGAACGGATCACCCTGCGCGGCTTCACGGCCCGGCCGGTACGCCTCTGCGTGGAGCTGCTGCTCGGCACCGACCTGGCGGAACTGGCCGCAGTGGCCGCCGGCCGGGCCGGCCCGGAGCTGCCCGCCGGGGTGCACGCCGCCGGCCTGCGCTGGAGCACCGGCGGAGCACAAGCCGTCACCACGGCAGATCCGGCACCGGACGACGCCGTGGCCTCAGCCGGGCTGCTGCGCTGGCAGCTCGAACTGGGCCCTGGCGAATCCCGCACCATCGAGCTGCGCACCACACAGGACCGGGTGGTGCGGGCCCCCGCCGGCCAGGTGGCGAACCCGCTGGCCGACGCCAGGGCCGAAGGGGACGACCCGAGGGCCGAGGCGTGGTTCCGCACCAGCGTCGAGGACCTGCGCGCGCTGCTCTCGCGGGATCCGCAGGAGCCGGGCGACGCGTTCGCGGCGGCCGGGGTGCCCTGGCGGCTGGGCCTGGCACCGGCGGAATCGCTCTGGGCCGCCCGCATGGCGCTGCCGCTGGGGACCGGGCTCGCCGCCGCCACCCTGCGCATCCTCGCCCGGACACAGACCGAGGGGCGCGGCACCGAGGCCGGGAAGATCCCCGGCCCCCTGCGCGGAGCGGGCCCGCAGCTGCCGCCCGCGTGCACCGGAACCGAGGCGACCCTCGCCTTCCCCGCGCTGCTCGCCGAAGCCCGCCTCTGGGGGATGCCGGAGGACGATGTCGCCCGACTGCTTCCGGCCGCCGAACGGTGTCTCGACTGGATGCGCGGCGCCTTCGGCAAGGACGGCTTCCTGGCCGATCCCGACCCCGGGCCGCGGCGCTGCGAGACCCAGGCCCATGCCCACCGGGCCGCCGTGCTGGGCGCAGAGCTCCTCGCCGGCTGCGGACGACCCGGCACCGAGGAGTGGCGGGAGCGGGCGGCCGCGCTGCGCGAGCGGTTCCGGGACGGGTTCTGGATCGACGGCCCGGACGGCGGCCGGCCGGCCGCGGCTCTGCATCCCGACGGGCGGCCACTGCCACGGCTGACCGGGGCCGCAGCCCACCTGCTCGACGCCGGGCTGCTCAGCGGCGGCAGGCTCGCGCCCGGGCTCCTCGACGGGGTCCGCACCGAGCAGCTGGCCCGGCTGCTCGGGGCCCCCGCCATGGACTGCGGATGGGGGCTGCGGAGCATGGCCCTCAAGGAGCCGGGACACAACCCGTACGGCCACCGCTCCGGCGCGGTACGGGCGCACGAGAGCGCCGTGGCCGTGTCCGGACTGGCCGCGGCGGGCTTCGAGAAGGAGGCCGCTGGCCTGCTCAGAGGCCTCATGGACGCGGCAGAAGCCTTCGGGTACCGGCTGCCCGAGATGTTCGCGGCAGAGCAGCGCACCGCCGGCAGCGTCCCCGTCCCGCACCCGGCGGCATGCCGTCCCGCCGCCGTGGCCGCGGCCGCGGGGGTGCACGTACTGACCGCCCTCGCCGGAATCCGCCCCGACGCCCCCTCGGGCACCGTCGCCCTCGCACCCCTTCCCGGCGCCCCCCTCGGCGCGATCCGCCTCGCGGGTCTGCGGGTGTCGGGAGAGCCCTTCGCCGTCCGGGTCAGCCGGCTCGGCCTCGCCATGGTGGAGGAGGCCGCGGATGCGCTCCAACTGGGTGTCTAGTGCTGTGACCGCCAAGGTTCTCCGGGTCACGGCGGCTGGTACGGCACCTCGCCGCGTTGTCGGACCACGCCCGCACGTCCGGTACGCGCCGTGGCCCTCCGCCTTGCGGCGCTTCCCCTCGGCCCTGTGGGCCTGGGCAGACCCCATGCGCCGGACACCGCGACCCGGCAAACCTCTCCGGCCACAGCACCGGCGACTGAAGCGGGTCCTGTCCGGGAGGTCCCGCCTGCCCGGGGCGTGTGCGAGCGGTGTCGGCCCGCTCCGGCTCGCAGGCGGTGGGCGCCGGTCGTCGGGCCCGCCGGGCACACCCGCCGGCCCGCGGGCACTCGTCTTCAAGGTCACCAAAGCGCTGTTTATCGTCAGGCAGACGACTATGATCGCGGCATGTCGCCCTACGACCCGTCGGCCTATCCGCCCTTCGCAGTCACCGTCGACCTGGTCGTGCTCACCGTGCGGCGCCACGCGCTCTGCGCGCTGGTCGTCCGGCGGGGTGAGCAGCCGTTCCAGGGTCGCTGGGCGCTGCCCGGCGGATTCGTCCGCGGGGACGAGGACCTCGCGGCCGCCGCCGCCCGGGAGCTCTCCGAGGAAACCGGCCTGTGCGCCCACGACCCCGCCATGCCCGGCGCGGGCAACGGGGCACACCTCGAACAACTGGCCACCTACGGCGATCCGAAGCGCGATCCGCGTATGCGGGTCGTCAGCGTGGCGCATCTGGTGCTGGCTCCGGACCTCCCCGCGCCCCGGGCCGGCGGCGACGCCAACAGCGCCCGCTGGGCCCCCGTCGACGAACTGCTGGCCGTCGGCGACGAGAGCGCCGCAGGCCTCGCCTTCGACCACGCCCGGATCCTCGCGGACGGCGTGGAGCGGGCCCGCTCGAAGATCGAATACTCCTCCCTGGCCACGGCCTTCTGCCCGCCCGAGTTCACCGTCGGCGAGCTGCGCCGGGTGTACGAGGCCGTGTGGGGCGTGGCCCTGGACCCGCGGAACTTCCACCGCAAGGTCACCGGCACCCCCGGATTCCTGGTGCCGGCCGGAGGGACGACGACCCGTCAGGGCGGCCGCCCGGCCCAGCTGTTCCGCGCGGGCGGGGCGACCCTGCTCAATCCGCCGATGCTTCGCCCGGAGGTCTGAGGCCGCGGCCCGCGGCCCGCGGGCCGTCGGCGCCCGCGGCCGGTCCACGGCTCGGGGTGAACCTGGCGGAACGATCGGCGCTTCACCGGATCGGTTGCGCCGAAAATCGGACATATCGCGTTATCTTGCTTACGGTACTCACCCTGCCGCAGAGCGGTCTCACCCCCCGCGAGAGAAGCGATGCTCCAGGCCATCGGACTCACCAGCAAACCACGCACCGACGCCCCGCCCGTCGTGGACGACCTCACCTTCGAGGCCCGCCCGGGGCATGTGACCGCCCTGCTCGGCGAGCCGGGATCGGGCAAGACGACCGCCCTGCGGCTCATGCTCGAACTCGAACCGGGCCGCGGCGTCACCTACTTCCGCGGCCGCCCGCTGCACCGGATCCCCCACCCCGGCCGTGAGGTCGGAGTGGTGCTCGGAGACGTCCCCGGCAACCCGGCGCGGACCGTCCGCAACCAGCTGCGCATGCTCTGCGCCGCCGCTGGGGTGCCCGCCTCCCGGGCCGACACCATGCTCGAGGTGGTCGGCATCGCCGGCCTGCGCGACCAGCGCCTCGGCTCGCTGTCACTCGGCATGGAGCGCAGGGTCGCCCTGGCCTCGGCGCTGCTCGGCGATCCCTGCACCCTGCTCCTCGACGAGCCGGCCGCCGGGCTCTCCCCCCGCGAACGCGGCTGGCTGTACGGACTGCTGCGCGGCCACGCCTCCCTCGGCGGAGCGGTGCTCTTCACCACCGACGACGCCAAGGAGGCGGCCCGGAGCGCCGACCGGGTCGTCAGCATCGCGGCGGGCCGCCTCGTCGCCGACCAGGAGGCCGCGGAGTTCGCGCGGACCCGGCTGAGGCCGCGTGTCGCCGTGCGCACCCCGCATGCGGCCCGGCTGGCCGACGTACTGGGCCGGGAGGCCCGCGCGGCCCAGCGCGCGGTGGAGATCGTCGAGGAGAGCGGCAGCCGTCTGTCGGTGTACGGCAGCAACTGCGCCGAGGTCGGCGAGGCGGCGTTCCGCCACGGCGTACTGGTCCACCAGCTCGCCGACGAGACCGGCGACGCCGGCGCGTCGACGGTCCCGGTCCCGCACGCCCGGGCCGCCGCGACGGCCCCGGCGGCCCCCGCCGGGGCCGCGCCGGATCCCTCCGGGGGCTCCGGCAGCCGTTCCCGGGAGGCACGCTCCAGGCGGCCGGCCTCGGCCGTGCGGCGCGTCGGCGGACCGCTGCGGCCACTGCGCTACGAGCTGCTCCGCGTCTTCGGCACCGCCACCCCCGTCCTTACCGCCGGCCTCGTCCTGGTGGTCTCCGTCCTCACCTCCCTCGTGCTCGCCCGGGCCGGGCAGACCCCGCAGAACCGGCTGCTCGCCGCCTGGCCCGAGCTGCTGCCGCTGCCGCCCGCAGCCCTCGGCGCCGGTCTGCTCGGCGCACTGGCCTTCGGCGAGGAGTACCGCTATCCCGCCCTCGCCGCCGACCGGGGCACCGTGCCGCGCCGGCTGGGGCTGCTCACCGCGAAGCTCGGCGTCTGCGCAGCCCTCGCCCTGCTGCTGGGCGCCCTGACGGTGACGGCCGACGCCGCCGCGCTGGCGCTCGTCTTCGACAGCGGCCCCCTGCGCACCCCGGCGGAGTGGCTCTCCCCGGCCGCGAGTTGGGCCGGCCTGCTGATCGGCTGCGCCTGGGCCGGCGTACTGGCCTCCGGCGTCTTCCGGTCCGCCACCGCGGGACTGGCGGCGGTGCTCGCCGTACCCGTGGGAGTGGTTCCGCTGGTGCGCGAGGCGCTGGAAGGCTCGTCCGCGTACCCGGTGACCGGACTGGGGCCCCGGCTGCGGGGTCTGTCGTGGGTGCAGTGGCCGCCGGAGGCGGACCGGCTGCTCGTGGGGGCCCTACGGGTGATGACCCAACCCGTGGCGACCGCCCTGGTGCTGTCGCTGATGGTCCTGTTGTGCGCCTATGGGTTCACCGGACTGCGCAGCAGGGTCCGTTGGTGATCGTTCCGGTGCCGGAGCGGCGACGGACGGGACCGTTGCAGTCCATGTCGCGTCAAGCGGACCGCAACTCCCCGCAATAGGCCCGGTTCTTTACGATAAGTCGTCAATTGCGTAGGTGGCACCGATCACCCTTTCGTGTGCTTTTCACCAAAGACCTCAAGGGTCGTGGAGGCACGACCGACAAAGGATTCGTGAGTACCCTTGCGCACACCATGATGACCGCCGCCCGCCACGCCGACTCCGGCCTCGCCGGCGCGGGCGAACTCGACCGCTACCCCTACGCGGAGGCCCCCGGCTCCGACCGCGTCGGAGCACCCCACTGGGACGGCGCCGACGTCGAGTTGAGCCGCGTGGGCCGCCGCGCGGCAGGCAGCCGCGGCCGCGGACTACACGGCCAACTCGTCCAGCAGCTCGGCCAGATGATCGTCTCCGGCGACCTCGGTGCGGACCGCCCGCTGGTGCCGGAGGAGATCGGCCAGCGCTTCGAGGTCTCCCGCACGGTCGTCCGCGAATCGCTTCGGGTCCTGGAGGCCAAGGGTCTCGTCAGCGCCCGCCCCAACGTCGGCACCCGGGTCCGCCCGGTCGCCGACTGGAACCTGCTCGACCCCGACATCATCGAGTGGCGCGCCTTCGGGCCCCAGCGCGACGACCAGCGCCGCGAGCTCGGCGAGCTCCGCTGGACGATCGAACCACTCGCCGCCCGCCTCGCCGCCGGCCACGGTCGGCCGGACATCCAGCAGCGCCTGGCCGACATGGTCGAGATCATGGGCCACGCCCTCGGCCAGGGGGACTCGATCACCTTCGCCCGCGCCGACAACGAGTTCCACGCGCTCCTCATCCAGGTCGCCGGCAACCGCATGCTGGAGCACCTCTCCGGCATCGTCTCCGCCGCCCTCCAGGTCTCCGGCAGCCCGATGACCTCCTGCGACCGCCCGAGCGAGACCTGCATCGCGCACCACGCACGGATGGTCGAGGCCCTCGCCGCGGGTGACGCGGTGGGTGCCGAGAGCGCGATGCGCCAGCTCCTGACGGTTCATCCGGAGGTCGAGCGCGTGGTTCCCGCCCCGCGCGAGCACTGAGGGGCGGGTGCGCGGGGGTGTACGACACGTCGCCGGGCCCGGCTGGGCCCGGCGACACCGGCGTGCGGAGCCGTTCCGGAGCCGCCGCGTCTCCTCCGGAAACCGAGGGGTGTGACCGTATGACCGGCGTTCGCGCATACGGGGTGTGACTCGGGCCACGAAGATTGGGCGTAACGCTCCGCGAGGTCGCGCGATGACTTAAGAGGTGATGGCCGACGGAGGGAAGACAGCAGCCCTTGGGGGTGCTGTGCAGCTCCCCGGCCCCTGCCCGCGCCGCCGGCCCATCCCCGGTCGGTGGTCGTCGGCTCCGGTCCAGCACCACCAGGCCCGGGGTCGGAAGCCGTTCCCATCGTTCCGAGAGGTTGTTCGTGTCGGCCAGCACATCCCGTACGCTCCCGCCGGAGATCGCCGATTCCGAGTCTGTGATGGCGCTCATCGAGCGGGGCAAGGCCGAGGGGCAGATCGCCGGCGATGACGTGCGTCGGGCCTTCGAGGCTGACCAGATTCCTGCGACCCAGTGGAAGAATGTTCTGCGCAGCCTCAACCAGATCCTCGAGGAAGAGGGTGTGACGCTGATGGTCAGTGCCGCGGAGTCACCCAAGCGCACCACCCGCAAGAGCGTCGCAGCGAAGAGCCCGGCCAAGCGGACGGCCACCGAGCCCGTCAGGAAGACGGCGGCCAGGACGACGGCGGCGCAGCCCGCAGCCCCCGCGGTCCCGGCGGCCGAGGCGGTCGAGGCGGCGGACCCGCAGGCACCGGACGCCCCCGTCGAGGAAGCCGCCGCGGCGCCCGTGGCCAAGAAGGCGGCCGCGAAGAAGACGGCCGCCAAGAAGGCCGCGCCCGCCAAGAAGGCAGCTGCGAAGAAGACCGCCGCGAAGAAGACCGCCGCCAAGAAGGACGCCGACGAGGCCGGCGACGAGGAGAACCCGGACGAGGGTCCCGACGCGGTCAAGGCCGAGGGCGACGAAGAGGACGAGGGCGGGGAGAACAAGGGCTTCGTCATCTCGGACGACGAGGACGACGCCCCGGCGCAGCAGGTCGTGGTGGCCGGTGCCACCGCCGACCCGGTCAAGGACTACCTCAAGCAGATCGGCAAGGTCCCCCTCCTCAACGCCGAGCAGGAGGTCGAGCTGGCCAAGCGCATCGAGGCGGGTCTGTTCGCCGAGGACAAGCTGGCGAACTCCGACAAGCTGGCGCCCAAGCTCAAGCGCGAGCTGGAGATCATCGCCGAGGACGGCCGACGCGCGAAGAACCACCTGCTGGAGGCCAACCTCCGCCTCGTGGTCTCCCTCGCCAAGCGCTACACCGGCCGCGGCATGCTCTTCCTGGACCTGATCCAGGAGGGCAACCTGGGCCTCATCCGCGCGGTCGAGAAGTTCGACTACACCAAGGGCTACAAGTTCTCGACCTACGCGACGTGGTGGATTCGCCAGGCGATCACGCGTGCCATGGCCGACCAGGCCCGCACCATCCGCATCCCCGTGCACATGGTCGAGGTCATCAACAAGCTCGCCCGCGTGCAGCGCCAGATGCTCCAGGACCTGGGCCGCGAGCCCACCCCGGAGGAGCTGGCCAAGGAACTCGACATGACCCCCGAGAAGGTCATCGAGGTCCAGAAGTACGGCCGTGAGCCGATCTCCCTGCACACCCCGCTGGGAGAGGACGGCGACAGCGAGTTCGGCGACCTCATCGAGGACTCCGAGGCCGTCGTCCCGGCCGACGCCGTGAGCTTCACGCTCCTTCAGGAGCAGCTGCACTCGGTGCTCGACACCCTGAGCGAGCGCGAGGCCGGCGTGGTGTCGATGCGCTTCGGCCTCACCGACGGGCAGCCCAAGACCCTCGACGAGATCGGCAAGGTCTACGGGGTCACCCGTGAGCGGATCCGCCAGATCGAGTCGAAGACGATGTCGAAGCTGCGGCACCCGTCCCGGTCCCAGGTGCTGCGCGACTACCTGGACTGAGCCGGCGGCGGGCCGCGTCGGAGGCCCGCCCCGGCCGCGGCTCCGCAGGCGAGGGGGTGGCCGCGCGGGTGCGCTCGGCCACCGGGCATCCCACTCTGGGTGGAGTCATGCACACTCGGAGTCAGGAGGCCCCATGCGTCGTCCCTTTGCCCGTGTCCTGGCGGGCGCGCTGACCCTGGCGGCGGGCGCGGCCGCGGCGCCGCTCGCCCAGATGCCCCAGGCGGTCGCGGACAGCGTGGTGATCGGCGGGAAGCCGGTCAAGGCGGCCGACAGCCCCTGGGTCGTGGCCCTGGCCAGCCGTGACCGGTTCGGGGGTACGCGGGACGGGCAGTTCTGCGGGGGCGTCGTCGTGGCCCCGACCAGGGTGGTCACCGCGGCCCACTGCCTGGGCCGGCAGGTGCTCGGCGGCCCGGTCGAGTCCGTGTCCGATTTCCGGGTGATCGCCGGCCGTACGGAGCTCCGGGCGGCCGACGGCCGGGAGATCGCGGTGCGCGGGGCGCGGGTGAACCCCGACTACGACCCGCAGAGCAATGCCGGGGACCTGGCCGTACTGGAGCTGGCGGAAGCCGTGCCGGCCCACCACGTGCTGCCCATGGCGGAGGCGGGGCACCCCGCGTACACGGCGGGCACCGAGGCGGCCGTCTACGGCTGGGGCGACACGAGCGGGTTCGGCGACTACGCGTACGCCCTCCGGGCGGCGCGCGTGACCGTGCTGGCGGACGAGGTCTGCGGGCGCGCCTACCCCGGGGACGCGGACGGACAGTACCGGGCCGAATCCATGGTGTGCGCGGGGGACGGCGGGGGCGGCAGGGACGCCTGCCAGGGCGACAGCGGCGGGCCGCTGGTCGCACAGGGGCGGCTCATCGGGGTGGTCTCCTGGGGACGGGGCTGCGGGCGCGCCGACAGTCCCGGCGTGTACACGCGCATCGCCCCGCTGGCCGGCTTCGTGGCAGCCCCGGAGAGGGCCGCGCAGCCGGCCGGGGACCATAACGCCGCGTGGGGGCCTCAGAGGGGCTCCGGGGCGCCGGCAGGGTCCGTACAGGGGCATCGTGCGCAGTAGCCGGCCGCGGATGTGAGGACGGGCGGCACCCCTGGGTCTCAGGGGTGCCGCCCGTCGACCGGCCTGGCCGGTCCTGGCTCGTCGGATGCGAGGTTCGGCCTGTGTGTCAGCGGTCCTCGGGTTCGGCGTGGGCAGCCGGAGCGGACGTGAGCCGCTCGGTCTCATCCTGTATTTCCGCGGCGATCTTCTTGAGTTCCGGCTCGAACTTGCGACCGTGGTGGGCGCAGAAGAGCAGTTCACCGCCGCTCAGCAGGACGACGCGCAGATATGCCTGGGCGCCGCAACGGTCGCATCGGTCAGCGGCCGTCAGCGGGGTCGCGGGTGTCAGAACAGTAGTCACGTCGCCTCTTCTCTAGCTCGACGAGCTGTCGTACCAGGGTCAACATCCAACCAGGCCGAAAACGTTCCCGCTCGCGGCTTTTCCTCGAAACTTCCTTCCGAAGCTGGCCGGCTGTTGCCGGTTGGCGGCGAAGGAGCCGTATTGCGTTGCTTTACGGTTTCGCGTTGTCAGTCGTGCGCTTGTTGCAGTTCCATCCTCCCTGGCGTGAGTGCCAGGTTGTTCATGAGGACGTGCCCGAACCCTAAATGGTTCATGCGCGGAAGGGAACGTGATGTTTCCTTCACCCGCCCGGGGGATCGAACATCCGTGCGGATCTGCACTAGGCTGAGGAAAGCGCGAGGGTGGCGTTGCATCGGCTCTACCTGGCCTCGGTACCCTTCGACGGGCACCCGAGCCGCCCCTGCGCCCGACCGGGCCAGAAAAGAAATTCAGCGAGGAGCGAACTGCGTGACCGCCGACACGTCCGTGCCTTCCAGCGCGCTGCTGTCCGGAGCAGACCGGGACGGTTCCAACTACACCGCGCGGCACCTGCTCGTCCTCGAAGGGCTGGAGGCCGTCCGCAAGCGACCCGGCATGTATATCGGGTCCACCGACAGCCGGGGCCTCATGCACTGCCTGTGGGAGATCATCGACAATTCCGTCGACGAGGCCCTCGGCGGCTACTGCGACCACATCGAGGTGATCCTCCACGAGGACTCCTCGGTCGAGGTCAGGGACAACGGCCGAGGCATCCCCGTGGACGTCGAGCCCAAGACCGGCCTGTCCGGTGTCGAGGTCGTCATGACCAAGCTGCACGCGGGTGGAAAGTTCGGCGGCGGCTCGTACGCGGCCTCCGGCGGCCTGCACGGCGTCGGCGCCTCGGTGGTCAACGCCCTTTCCGCCCGCCTGGACGTCGAGGTCGACCGGGGCAGCTCCACGCACGCCATCAGCTTCCGCCGCGGCGTCCCCGGCATGTTCACCGAGCAGGGTCCCGAGAGCCCCTTCGACCCGGCGAACGGCCTGCGCAAGGTCAAGCGCATCGCCAAGGGCAAGACCGGCACCCGGATCCGCTACTGGGCCGACCGCCAGATCTTCCTCAAGGACGCCCGCCTCGGCCTGGAGACGCTCTACCAGCGCGCCCGGCAGACCGCCTTCCTCGTCCCCGGCCTGACCCTGGTCGTCCGCGACGAGCGGGCCGTGGACGGCGCCGGCAAGACCGAGGAGACCTTCCGCTTCGACGGCGGCATCAGCGAGTTCTGCGAGTACCTCGCCCAGGACAAGGCCGCCTGCGACGTACTGCGGCTGACCGGATCGGGCACCTTCAAGGAGACCGTCCCGGTCCTCGACGACCGCGGCCACATGACCCCCACCGAGGTCACCCGCGAGCTCGGCGTGGACATCGCCCTGCGCTGGGGCACGGGCTACGAGACCAACGTCAAGTCCTTCGTGAACATCATTGCCACCCCCAAGGGCGGCACCCACGTCGCCGGCTTCGAACGCTCGGTGACCAAGACGGTCAACGAGGTGCTGCGCTCGGCCAAGCTGCTGCGCGTCGCCGAGGACGACGTGGTCAAGGACGACGCCCTGGAGGGCATGACGGCCGTCGTCACCGTCCGTCTCGCCGAACCCCAGTTCGAAGGCCAGACCAAGGAGGTGCTCGGCACCTCCGCCGCCACCCGGGTCGTCGCCGCCGTGGTCGCCAAGGAGCTCAAGGCCTTCCTGACCTCCACGAAGCGCGACGACAAGCAGCAGGCCCGGGCTGTGATGGAGAAGATCGTCGCGGCCGCCCGGACCCGGATCGCGGCACGTCAGCACAAGGAGGCCCAGCGCCGCAAGACCGCGCTGGAGACCTCCTCGCTCCCCGCCAAGCTGGCCGACTGCCGCAGCGACGACGTGGACCGCAGCGAGCTCTTCATCGTCGAGGGGGACTCCGCCCTCGGCACCGCCAAGCTCGCCCGGAACTCCGAATTCCAGGCGCTCCTGCCCATCCGCGGCAAGATCCTCAACGTCCAGAAGTCCTCGGTCTCGGACATGCTCAAGAACGCCGAGTGCGGGGCGATCATCCAGGTCATAGGGGCCGGCTCGGGTCGTACCTTCGACATCGACGCCGCCCGCTACGGCAAGATCGTGCTGCTCGTCGACGCCGATGTGGACGGCGCGCACATCCGCTGCCTGCTGCTCACGCTCTTCCAGCGGTACATGCGCCCGATGGTCGAGGCCGGCCGGGTCTTCGCGGCCGTCCCGCCGCTGCACCGGATCGAGCTGGTCCAGCCCAAGAGGGGCCAGGACAAGTACGTCTACACGTACTCGGACAACGAACTGCGCCAGACCCTTCTGGAGTACCAGCGCAAGAACATCCGGTACAAGGACTCGATCCAGCGCTACAAGGGCCTCGGCGAGATGGACGCGGACCAGCTGGCGGAGACCACCATGGACCCCCGCTTCCGTACCCTGCGCCGGATCAACATCGGCGACCTCGACTCGGCCGAGCAGGTCTTCGACCTGCTCATGGGCAATGAGGTGGCCCCGCGCAAGGAGTTCATCACGAGCTCCGCGGCGACGCTGGACCGCTCGCGCATCGACGCCTGAGCGCGGGGGCACCGGAAGCCGGGGGCGCCTGACACGGGCGGGGCGCCCGGCATATCGGTGCCCTTCGCTCCATCACCTGTTGGAGTGAAGAGCACCGGTACACCAGTCCGGAAACCGACCATTCCGCACATCCTTGTGGGCACGCGGCCAATGCGGCAGCGGACAAGGAGAGTTCGGTGGACAAGCACGAAGGTCGTGATGCCGGAACGATCCGGTTGGACGACCCCTGGTACGACGCGCTGGCCGTCGGCTGGGGGGAGGGCGAGGAGCCGTCCCCGCCGCAGCCGGCCCCTGCCGGCCCCTGCCGGCCGCCCGGCGCATCCGACATCTACCTGGAAGTGCAGCGCAGCGCCGCCTTCCAGGAGGTCCGGAGCCGCTATCGCCGGTTCGTCGTCCCCGCGACCGCCGGGTTCCTGCTCTGGTACGTCGCCTACGTCGTGGCCGCGACGGCCGCGCCCGGCCTGATGGCCCGGCCCGTCCTGGGCGCGGTCAACGTGGCCATGCTGGCGGGGCTCGGCCAGTTCCTCAGCACCTTCCTGCTCACCTGGGCCTACGCCCGGCACGCACGGCTGCGCCGGGACCGGGCCGCACTCGACCTGCGCTGGACGGTCTTCGAGCAGGAACGCGGCCAGGAGCGGACCCGGGCGAGGAGGGCGGGCCGGTGACGACCGAGCACCAGACCCTCGCGCTGATGCTGTTCAGCCTGTTCATCGCGGTGACCCTGGGCATCACCACCTGGGTCAGCCGCAACCGCCACGGTTCGGCCGAGGAGTTCTACGCCGGCGGGAGGCTCTTCTCCCCGATGGAGAACGGTTTCGCCATCGCGGGCGACTACATGTCCGCCGCCTCGTTCCTGGGCATCTCCGGTCTGATCGCCCTCTTCGGCTACGACGGCATGCTCTACTCGGTGGGCTTCCTCGTCGCCTGGCTGCTGGTGCTGTTCCTCGTTGCCGAACTGGTCCGCAACTGCGGGCGCTTCACCCTCGCCGACGTGGTCGCCGCCCGGATGAGCGAGCGCCCGGTGCGGATCGCCGCCGGCATCTCCTCCGTCGTCGTCTCCGCGCTCTACCTCGTCGCGCAGATGGTCGGCGCGGGCAGCCTCGTGGGGCTCCTGCTCGGGAACTCCAGCGCCGCGGCCCGGACCCTCACCGTGATCGGGGTGGGCGCCCTGATGGTGGTCTACGTGTCCTTCGGGGGCATGCGGGCCACCACCTGGATCCAGATCGTGAAGGCCGTGCTCCTGATGGGCGGGGCGATCATCCTGACGGTGCTCGTGCTGCTGCGCTTCCACGGCGATGTCGACCGGCTGCTCACCACCGCCGCCGATCGCAGCGGGTACGGACTGGAGTTCCTCAGTCCCGGCCTCAAGTACGGCGGGGACTGGACCGCCCGCTTCGACTTCATCAGCCTCGGCCTCGCGCTGGTCCTGGGAACCGCCGGGCTGCCGCACATCCTGTCGCGCTTCTACACCGTGCCCACCGCCCGCGCGGCCCGCCGCTCGGTGGTGTGGGCGATCGCGCTGATCGGCGGCTTCTACCTGATGACCATCGTGCTCGGCTTCGGCGCGGCGGCCCTGGTCGGGCCTGACGAGGTCCGGGCCTCCAACGCCTCGGGGAACACGGCCGTTCCGCTGCTCGCGGCCTTTCTCGGCGGCGGCGCCGAAACGACCGGTGGCGCGGTGCTGTTCGCCTTCGTCGCCGCCATCGCCTTCGCCACCATCCTGGCCGTGGTGGCCGGCATCACCCTGGCCTCGTCGGCCTCCGTCGCGCACGACCTGTACGCCTCGCTCAAGCGGAGGCGTGCCAGGCAGCGCAGCGAGGTCTCGGTGGCCCGGGGCGCGGCCGTGGGCATCGGGGCGGTGGCGATCGCGCTCGGGCTGCTCGCCCAGAACCTCAACGTGGCGTTCCTGGTGGGGCTGGCCTTCGCGGTGGCGGCCTCCGCGAACCTTCCGGTGCTCCTGTACTCGCTGTTCTGGCGAGGTTTCACCACGCGCGGAGCCGTCTGGTCGGTGTACGGGGGCCTGGTTCCGGCGGTGCTGCTCGTCCTGGTCTCACCCGTGGTGTCGGGCAGCCCGGAGTCGCTGTTCCCGGGGTTGGACTTCCAGCTCTTCCCGCTCCAGAACCCGGGGATCGTCTCGATCCCGCTGGGCTTCCTGGCCGGCTGGCTGGGCACGGTCACCTCCGGCGAGGAACCGGACGAGGCGAAGCACGCGGAGACCGAGGTCCGCTCCCTGACCGGCGCCGGCGCGGTCTGAACAGAACCCTCAGACCGGCCCCTCCGAGGGGAGCCAGGTGTAGCGGTGCTCCGGGCGGCCGGTCTCGCCGTAGCGCAGGGCCAGGGTGACACGGCCGTTGCGTTCGAGGAGCTTCAGATAGCGCTGGGCGGTCTGGCGGCTGATGCCCGCGCGGTCGGCGATCTGCTGGGTGGACAGGGGGCCGTCGGCCGTGCGCAGGACCTGGCGGACGAGCTCCGCCGTGGTGGGGGAGTGGCCCTTGGGCAGCTCGTTCACGGAGCCCGCGCCGGCCAGGGCTCCGAAGATCCGGTCCACCTCGGCCTGTTCGGCCTCGCCGCCCGTGGCCAGGGTGCGGCGTAGCGAACCGTACGCCTCCAGCCGGGCGCGCAGCCCGGCGAAGGTGAAGGGTTTGACCAGGTACTGGAGGGCTCCGAGGCGCATGGCGGCCTGCACGGTGGCCAGGTCGCGCGCGGCGGTGACCATGATCACATCGGTGCCGTGGCCGCGCTGGCGCAGGCGGCGGACCAGGTCCAGGCCGTTCTCGTCGGGGAGGTAGTGGTCGAGGAGGACCAGGTCCACGGGATGGGCGGAGAGGAAATCCAAGGCTTCGGCCGCCGAATGGGCCTGCGCCGCCACACGGAAGCCGGGAACCTTCGCGACGTACGCCGCGTTGATCCGGGCAACACGCATGTCGTCGTCGACGACCAATACGTGGATCGGGGTCTCGTTCATCGCAGGGCCTCCGGGAGTACGACGGAGAATTCCGCCCCTCCGTCCGCTGCTTCACCGGCCCGGGCGCTGCCACCCTGCCGCTCCGCGAGGCGGCGCACGAGGGCGAGGCCCAGCCCGCGTTCGCGGTGGGCCCGTGGCTGCTTGGTCGACCAGCCCTCGGTGAAGATCTCCTCGCGGCGCGCGGCGGGGACCCCGGGGCCGCTGTCGCGGACCCGCAGCACGGCGGTACGGCCCTCCGCGCGCAGCTCCACCTCGACCCGGGGCGCGGCTGCGCCGGCGGCGGCGTCCAGGGCGTTGTCCACGAGATTGCCGACGATCGTGACGAGCCCGCCCGGGTCGACCAGCCGGTCGGGGAGGAGCGTGGCCGGGGCCAGCCGCAGGAGGATGCCGCGCTCGGCGGCGACGGTGGCCTTGCCGACGAGGAGGGCGGCCAGCAGCGGGTCGTGGACCTTCTCGGTGACCTGTTCGGCAGTCGTGCGGTGCACGCCGGCGACTTCCGTCACGAATGCGACCGCCTCCTCGTGCAGACCCAGTTCCAGCAGGCCGAGGAGGGTGTGGAGGCGGTTGGCGTGCTCGTGGTCCTGGGCGCGCAGGGCGTCGATGAGGCCGCGGGTGGAGTCGAGTTCGCGGCTCAGGTGCTCCAGTTCGGTGCGGTCGCGCAAGGTGGCGACGGCGCCTCCGTCCACAGTGGGCATGCGGTTGGCGACCAGGACCCGGGGGCCCTGGACCGTGAGCAGGTCCCGGCCGGTCACGCGGCCGGAGAGCACGTCGGCTGTGCGGCCGGCGCCGAGGACGTCGTCCAGCGGGCGTCCGGCGAAGGTGGCGGTGGCGTCGGGGGTGAGGCCGAGCAGGCGGGCGGCTTCGTCGTTGACCAGCCTGACGCGGCCGTCGGGGGCGAGGGCGATCACGCCTTCGCGGATGGAGTGCAGCATCGCCTCGCGCTCGGCGAGCAGGCCGGCGATGTCGGAGAAGGCCAGGTCGCGGGTCTGGCGCTGGATCCTGCGGGAGAGGAGGTAGGCGGCGAGGGCGCCCGCGGCCAGGGCGCCGCCGGCGTAGGCGAGGAGCCCCGGGATGGTTCCGAGCAGCCGGTCGCGGACGCTGTCGTAGGCGATGCCGACGGAGACCGCGCCGACGATCTCGCCGTCGGCGGCGATGAGCGGGACCTTGCCGCGGGCGGAGCGGCCCAGAGTTCCCTCGTCGATCTCCATGACCTCGCGGCCGGCCAAAGCGTCGCCCGGGTCGGTGGAGACGGGCAGCCCGATCAGGGTGGGGCTCGGGTGCGAGCGGCGCATGCCGTCCAGGTCGAGCACGACGACGTACTCGGCGCCCGTCGCCCGGCGGATCCGCTCGGCCGATGCCTGCACCGGGCTGTCCGGCGACGCCCCGGAGCCCAGGAGGCCGGCGGCGATCGAAGGGTCGGCCGCGGTGCTCTGTGCGATGGCCAGGGCCCGCCGCATCGCCTGGTCGTCGAGCTGGGCGCCGAGCGGGGCCAGGAACAGGCCCGTGGCCAGCACGACGACCCCGGCGGCGATGGCCAGCTGGGTCAGCAGGATCTGCGAGACCGCCCTTCTGGGCAGCCCGAGGCGCCGAGCGCTCATGTGGGGGAACCGCATGGGCAGCAACGGTAGGTCGGCCTCGGCAGGAGGGGAACGCCTGTGCCCCTTTTGTCAGCTACGCCCTCACCGGGGCACCGGCTGGGGTGGGCGGGGGCCGTGGTACTGGCCGCTCGGCCGCATGCGCAGCGGGCGCTCCTGGTATTCCTCAAGGGCGTGGGCGATCCAGCCCGCGGTGCGGGCCACCGCGAAGACGGTCTCGCCGGCCTCGGCGGGCATCGCGCATGACACCGTCAGGACCGCCAGGGCCAGGTCCACGTTGGCGTGCAGACCGCCCTGACGGGCCATGACCGCGGCCACCTCGCGGGCCGCGGCCAGTGCGGGACCGGCTTGCCCCAGCCCTTCCAGCCGGGCGAACAGCGCCCCCGCCCGGGGGTCCTCGCCCTGGTACAGGCGGTGCCCCAGGCCCGGGACCCGGCGCCCGGCCCGCAGGTACTCGGCGACCACCGGAGCGGCTCCGCCCTGTTCCAGGACCTCCACCAGCATCCGGTGGGCGAGCCGCCCGGCCGCGCCGTGCAGCGGGCCTTCGAGTGCGCCGAGCCCGGCCGACACCGCCGCGTACGGATGGGCGCGCGCCGACGCCGCCACCCGTACGGCCAGCGTGGAGGCGGCCAGGTCGTGGTCGACCAGCAGTGCCAGCGCCAGGTCGAGTACGGCGAGTGCGTCCGGGTCCGGCTCCCGCGACGTCAGCCGCGACCACAGCCGGCGGGCGATGCGGCCGTCGCCGGCCCACGCGGTGCCCGCCGCGGGCAGGGCGCCGACCATGGTCGGGATCAGGCAGCGCGCCGAGCCCAGTACCGCCTCCTCCGACAGGTCGAAGCGCAGCGGATCAGCCACCGCGGCGGCGGCGACCGCCACCCGCAGCCGGTCCACCGGGCCGCTGTGCGCCGGCAGGGCCTCCACCGCCCGGCGGGCCGCCCCCAGTGCCTCCGGGGGCGCGGTGAACCGGGCCCCGGGGTTGAGGTTGCCCGTCCAGAGCCACTCGGCGACCTCCTCGTAGCGGTACCGCGAGGCCAGGGCCACGGCGTCGACGCCCCGGAAGTAGTACCGGTCGGGTTCGATGAGGGTGAGCGCCGTGCGGACGGAGAGTTCCCCGGGTGCGGGAGCCGCCGCCTCCCGCCGGCTGCGCCGGGCCAGCGCCTCCACCTCGGCGGCGTCGAAGCTGCTGCCCCGCCCGGCCGGATCGCGGCGGCTGGCGAGCTGGCCCCGGCTGACGTAGGCGTACACCGTCGCCGGCTTCACGCCGAGCACCCGAGCCGCCTCCTGCGTGCTGAGCCTGCGTCCGCCGTCCGTCTGGTCACTCATGCCGAACACCCTACAGATCCCCTTCGGTATTGATTGAATCAACGTTGACAAGGATTGAATCCATCATGGATGGTCGATGCATGAACACCACCGACAGCACCATCGAAGGACCGCGGGGCCTCGCGGGAGTCGTGGTCACCGAAACCGAGCTGGGTGACGTCCGGGGCCGTGAGGGCTTCTACCACTACCGCCAGTACTCGGCCGTGGAGCTCGCCGCCGGCCGCAGCTTCGAGGACGTGTGGCACCTGATGTTCCGCGGCACGCTCCCGGCGGACACCGCCGAGCGGGCCGCCTTCGCCGCCGAGACCGCCGCGCTGCGCCGCCTGCCCGAGGAGGTGCGGGCCCTCCTGCCGGACCTCGCCCGCGCCACCCGGCTCTCCGGCCCGCTCGCCGGGCTGCGCACCGCGCTCTCGCTCCTCGGAGCGTCCGCCGGCTTCCGGCCCGTCTACGACCTGACCCCCGAGCGGCGGGCCGCGGACGCGCTGGCCGCCTGCGCCGCCGTGCCGACCCTGCTGACCGCCCTGCACCGGCTGGGCCAGGGCCTGGAGCCGGTCGAGCCGCGCGGGGACCTCCCGTACGCCGCCAACTACCTCTACATGCTGGCCGGCGAGGAGCCCGATCCGGCCCGGGCCCGCGCGGTCGAGCAGTACCTGATATCCACCGTCGACCACGGCTTCAACGCCTCGACGTTCACCGCCCGGGTGATCGCCTCCACCGGCGCCGACGTCGCCGCCTGCCTGACCGGGGCCATCGGCGCCCTCTCCGGCCCGCTGCACGGCGGCGCCCCCAGCCGCGCCCTGGACACCCTCGACGCGATCGGCACCGTGGACCGCATCGGGCCGTGGATCCGCGAACGGGTCCTCGCCGGCGACCGGATCATGGGCTTCGGCCACCCCGTCTACCGCACCGAGGACCCCCGTTCACGCATGCTGCGCGACATCGCCCTCGGCTTCGGCGGCCCCCTCGTGGACTTCGCCGTCGAGGTCGAGCGCCAGGTGGAGGAGATCCTCGCCGAACTCAAGCCGGGCCGGGAGCTGCACACCAACGTGGAGTTCTACGCGGGCGTGGTCATGGAGCTGTGCGGACTGCCGCGGGAGATGTTCACCCCGACCTTCTGCGCGGCCCGGGTGGTCGGCTGGAGCGCGAACATATTGGAGCAGGCCACCGATTCGAAGATCATCCGACCGGCCGCCCGGTACACGGGCCCCACCCCGCCGCAGCCGGTGCCGCTCCTCGGCTGACCGGGCCTGGCTACGATCGACCGGGTGAACAGCAGGCAGCCCATCCCCGTCGTCGTCCTCGCCGGATTCCTCGGATCCGGGAAGACCACCGTGCTCAACCACCTCCTCGCCGGCCGCGGGGGCACCCGTATCGGGGTCGTGGTCAACGACTTCGGCTCGATCGAGGTCGACGCCATGTCGGTGGCCGGCCAGGTCGGGGACTCGATGGTCTCCCTCGGCGGCGGCTGTCTGTGCTGCGCCGTCGACGGCAGCGAGCTGGACGCGTACCTGGAGAAGCTCTCGGCGCCTGTCCACAGGATCGACGTGATCGTCATCGAGGCGAGCGGCCTGGCCGAACCCCAGGAGATGATCCGCATGCTCATGGCCAGCGAGAACCCTGCCGTGCGGTACGGCGGCCTGGTGGAGGTCGTGGATGCCGCGGAATTCGACGCGACCCGGGCCCGGCATCCGGAGACCGACCGCCACCTCGCCGTCGCGGACCTGGTGGTGCTCAACAAGACCGACCGGGTCGACGCGCGCGAACGGACCAGGATCGAGACCGAACTCGCCGCGCTCTGCGCGCCCGGCACCCCGGTCGTGGGTGCCGACCACGGCCGCATCGACCCGGAGCTGCTCTTCGACCGCCGGCCCTGGACCGAGACCCGGGGGCAGCTCTCCTTCGAGGACCTGCTCGCGGAAGCCTCCGGCCACGACCACCGCACCCACGCGCACGCCTCCTACGAGAGCACGGAGTTCAGCTCGGAGCAGGCGCTCTCCCCGCGACGGTTCATGGACTTCCTCGACCGGCGCCCGGCCGGGCTCTACCGGATCAAGGGCTTCGTGTATTTCGGGGTCCCCGGACACGAGGAGCGCTACGAGGTCCAGGCCGTCGGCCGCTTCCTCCGCTTCGCCCCGCAGCCCTGGGGGCGGGGCGAAGCGCGACAGACGCAGCTGGTCCTGATCGGCTGCGGCACCGACGGCGGGGAACTGCTGCGCGAGTTGGAGGCCTGCCGTGAGGAGGCCCCGCAGGAGGTGAACCCCGACAGCATGTGGGGCGTGCTGCGGTACGTCGACCGGCCCGCGGAGCACTGGGACCACACCCCCGTTTCGGACACCTCCGGGATGCCCCTGACGTACTGATCCCGGAGTGCCGGGTGCCTCCCGCTGCTACGTGCCGTCCGAGAAGTTGTGCACGCCCCACCAGCCGGAGGCGTCGTGGTAGAGACCCACGCCGACCTCGGTGAACTCCGCGCTGACCTGTGCCTTGTAGTGGCCGGGGCTGTGGCGCCACATCGACTGGAACTTCTCGGCGGCTTCCTGGGCGGTCATCGAGGCATCACTCCACCACACGATGTTCTCGCCCGTCCAGGTGCGCGAGCCGATCTTCAGGTAGGCGCGTTCCTCGTTGGACGAGTGGCCGAATCCGTTCTTCTTCATGTGCTCGGCCCACTTGCCGGCGAAGTCGCTGAGGTCCTGCTTGAGCACGAGCGGAGGCCTGCCGACGGTGGCCCGTTCGCTGTTCAGCAGGTGCAGGGACAACGACTGGGCCGTTCGGACGTCCTGCGTCGAGGTGCGGGCACCGGGCACCTTCGGGTCCGGTCCCACCGGACTGTTCCCCGAAGGGCCGCGGGTCGGCTGCCCGGGCCTCTCCTGCTGCGCGGACTGTCTGGACGACGGTTCGGCCGACGCTGCGGTACGCGAGGGGGAGGCGCTGGCGTTCGGGCCCGGCGTGGCCTCGGCCCCCGGGGTCGCTTCCGCTGCACCTGCCCCGACGGTGGGTGATGCCGGGCCGGAGGGCGGGCCCCCCGCGGGGCCGCCCGGGCCGTCCACGGTGCCCGCGCCTGTGGCGTCGGGGGACAGGGACGAAGCCGTCGCCGCGGTGCGGGCGGGAGCTTCGCCGGCTATCAGGGTGTACGCACTCCCGGCTCCGGTCAGCAGGACCACGGTGGCGACCGCTGCCGGCAGGGGCACCTTCTTGCGGGTCCGGCGGCGGCCACCGGCCGTCCGGCCCGCGTGGCGCGGCCCGGAAGGCCCGTCCGGCCCTGCCCTGTCCACGCCCTGCCCGCACTCGTCGTCGCGCAACTGCATCGCATCCCCTCAGAGGTGTGACGGCCCACTCGGCCTGACACCTGAGGAGACCCGTGGGGCGGGCGGCGATAACGGTTTTCTCCGCGTGATCCGCGTGATCCGCGTGATCCGCGTGATCCGTGTGGCCCGGCCCGAGCCGGGCCTACCCGGCGGCGGCCGGACCGCCGGAGTCGTCCGCGGGCCCTGCCTCGCCGGTGAGGCAGGCGTGACACGGACAGCGGTCCGGATGCGGACTCTTCGGCGCCGTTTCGGCGCGGTACTGGCGCGCGTACCGCTCCAGCGCCACGGAGGCGTCCACCGCGTAGTCCGCCGTGGCGAAACCGCGCGCGTAGCGATCCTCGCGCAGCCGCTCCAGGACGCGCGGCGTGTGAACGAGCTTCGGCCGGAAGCCGTAGAGGTGACGCGTCGCCGTGTCGATGACGATCCACCGGCCGGTATGCCGCTCACGCCCCGCCACCGTGACCCGATCACCCCCCGGACCCCAGTACACCCGGGCCACGTACACCTTCGCCCCGCCCTTGAAGTACTTCGTCCCCGGGCGCAGTTCCTGGCCGCCGACTCCGCAGCGACGCCAGGCCACGACGTTCGCGGCCACCAGCCAGACCGGTTCCGGTGACCGGCCGTCGGACTCGTTCCCCTGCGGCTCCACCCCTACGCGACCTCGACCCCGTACTCGCGCAGCAGGTCCTCCAGGCCGCCCCGGTAGCCCTTGCCGCCGATCACGAAGTCCCAGTCGCCGTTGGAGCGGCGCCGGAACGAGCCGAGCACCAGTGCGGTCTCGCCGGCCCGGCCGTCGGAGACCTCCAGCTGCCCGGCCTCCGCGCCCGTCGCGTCCAGGAGTCGGATCCGGGCTTCGGTGAAACCGGCCAGGTCGGCATACGGATCGGCCTCCGGATCGACGGCGGCCACCAGCACCAGCCGGTCGGCCTCGCGCGGCAGGGCCTCGAAGGAGACTTCCAGCGCCGCCTTGTCCGGTGCGGCGTGCGCCCGGGCCCGTACCGAACCGTCGGGCGTGTGCGGGTTGTTGAAGAAGACGAAGTGGTCCTCGCTCAGCACCCGGTTGCCCGTGCAGACGAGGGCGCACACGTCCAGGGCGACCCGGCCGGACCAGGTCATGCCGAGCACGTTGTGGTCGTCCGACGGGGCGGGCTCGGCAGTGCGCGGCGCCGGGACCGCGCCCGCCGGACCGCCGCCGAGGCGCCCGCGCAGGCCGTACTGGTGCAGGAGCTCCACCAGCTTGTCCCCGGGAACCAACTCCAGCGGCTTGCCGTTGGAGAAGGTGTACGACGTGGGACCGAAGGACGAGGTGGTGACCAGCACCCCCTTGTTCGCCCCCTTGTCCTGGACCGTGCCGTACAAGTCCCTTACCGCCGTGGGCGGCACGGTGTTCCGGTAGCGCTTGACCTGCACCACGATGCGTCCGCCCGTGATCGGGGAGGGGTCATTCGCCTCGATGTCCACACCGCCGTCCCCGGACCGCTGGGTGGTCACCGCCTCCATGCCCATCGCCCGGAAGAGCTCCGCCACCAGGTTCTCGAAGGCGATCGGGTCCATCATGAAGAGATCCGGCTCGTCCTCCGCATCGCCCGCGTGCCCGCCGTGGCTGACGACTTCTCCGCCGACCTCGTCGGGCCTGCGTCCCGGGCGTACGGCCGTCAGCTGGTCGGGCCGCGCCGACAGCTGCCCGCGCAACCCCTCCACCAGGCAGTCCACCGCGCTGACCTGCTCCAGCCGCAGCCCGGTGAAGGTGCTGCGCGGCGCCGTCACCGAGGCGAGTACGAACTGCGCCTCCTGACCCGTCACCGGATCGGGGCAGTCGACGAAGCCGTTCACCACGACCGAGTCCAGCACGCCGAACTCGTCCGCCGCGTACATCTCACGTACGACCAGCAGCAGGGACTGCGCCAGCAGGTCCCGGTACAGCGCCCGTCGCTCGGTGACCGGGCGGGGCTTCACCTTGTCCTGGTCCGTACTCGGCAGGTACTGCACCGCCCGGGCCTCCGGAACCACCGTGTAGAGCGGCAGCTCCCAGTCCAGGACGAGCTCGCGCTTCGCCGGGTCGTACGCCGCCGCCACCTGGCGCGGCAGTACTTCGGGCCAGGCCGTGGAGGCGTACAGCGCGGCCGAGAAGTACTCGACCACCGCTTCCGAGTCGCCCGCACGCAGCGCGCGGGCCAGCTCGGTGAGTCCGTCGTTGTGCGCCCGGATCCCAGCGAGCTGCTGCGCCGCCCACTGGTCGTACTGCTGCCGGTACGCCGCCAGTTGCTGCTGCCGTTGCGCCTCGGCGGCGCTCGCGGCCTGCCAGGCCTGGGTGTACCGGGCGTGCGCTTCCCGTTCCGCCTGTGCCCGGCTGGCCGATCCGAGCGTCCAGCCGCTGCTCTGGTGCTGGAACTGCTCGATGCGGGGCATCGGCACCGGCTGTGCCAGGGTGCCCGGGTTGAACGGTTCCAGCTGCTCCGACCGGACCAGGGCGGCCGTCCGGAACGCCGGTGCCCGGCAGCCGGACACCAGCAAGCCCTGCAGAGCAGCCACCTCGGCGTCGAGCTCGGCGGTGCGCCGCCGTGCCTCGGCCTCCCGGTGCTGCCGATGGCTGCGGGCCGCCTCGCGTTCGTACGCCCGCTGCCGGCGTTCCGCCTCGCGGTGCTGGATCAGCTGTGTCTGCTGCGTCCGGCGCTGGGCCTCGGCCCAGTCCCCGATCAAACCGCCCGACCGACGACTCATCAGCTCTGTGTTCTCCCGCCCCACCCGACAGTGCCAGAGGGAAAACACTAGTCGCCATTCGGGTGGTACGTCCCCCGGACGTACCACCCGAATGGTCGGGAACCTCCTACAGCGCGGGTCCCGCCAGCGCCGCCACGACCGACGGCAGGGGCGCCCCGGAGCCGTCCCGGCGCGGGTCCGCGGCCGGCAGCTCGGCCGGGGTGCCGTTCGCCGCCGCCGCGCGGGCGGGGGCGGCGCCGGCCCAGGCCAGCACCAGCAGGTCCTCGCCCTTCAGGAACCGCTGGCAGCGCACGCCGCCGGTGGCGCGTCCCTTGCGCGGGTACTGGTCGAAGGGCGTCAGCTTCCCCGACAGCAGGGAGTCGTCCAGGGTCCCGTGCGCGCCGGCCACCGTGAACACCACGGCGTCCCGGCCCGGGTCGACGGCCGAGAAGTGGATCACCTTGGCGTTCTCGGAGAGCTTGATACCCGCCATACCGCCCGCCGGGCGGCCCTGCGGGCGCACCTGGCCCGCCGGGTAGCGCAGCAGCTGGGCGTCGTCGGTGATGAAGACCAGGTCCTCCTCGCCCGTGCGCAACTCGACCGCGCCGACGATCCGGTCACCGTCCTTGAGGGTGATGACCTCCAGCTCGTCCTTGTTGGCCGGGTAGTCCGGCACGACGCGCTTGACCACGCCCTGCTCGGTGCCCAGTGCCAGCCCCTGCGAGGACTCGTCCAGCGAGGTCAGGCAGACCACCTTCTCGTCCGCCTCCAGCCCGGAGAGGAACTCCGAGACCGGCGCGCCGCCCGCGAGGTTCGGCGCGGCGTGCGTGTCGGGCAGCTGCGGCAGGTCGATCACCGAGAGCCGCAGCAGCCGGCCGGTGGAGGTGACCACGCCCACGTCGGCCCGTGCGGTCGCCGCCACCTGCGAGACGATCAGGTCGTGCCTGGCCCGGGAGCCGCCCTCGTCCTGCGGCAGCGGCTCGTCGTTCGCCGTACGGGCCAGCAGGCCCGTCGAGGACAGCAGGACCCGGCAGGGGTCGTCCGCGACCTCCAGCGGAACGGCCGCCACCGCCGTGCCCGCCGACTCCAGCAGGACCGTACGGCGCGCGGTGCCGAACTTCTTCGCGACGGACGCCAGTTCCGCGGAGACCAGCTTGCGCAGCTCGTTGTCGGACTCCAGGATCCCGGTCAGCTCGTCGATCTCGCCCGTCAGCCGGTCGCGCTCGGTCTCCAGCTCCAGGCGGTCGAACTTGGTGAGCCGGCGCAGCGGGGTGTCCAGGATGTACTGGGTCTGGGTCTCGCTCAGCGAGAACCGCTCCATGAGCCGGGCCTTGGCCTGGGCGGAGTTCTCGCTGTCGCGGATGAGGCGGATGACCTCGTCGATGTCGATCAGGGCCACGAGCAGGCCCTCGACGAGGTGCAGCCGGTTGCGCCGCTTGGTGCGGCGGAACTCGCTGCGCCGCCGGACGACCTCGAAGCGGTGGTCGAGGTAGACCTCCAGCAGCTCCTTGAGGCCCAGCGTCAGCGGCTGCCCGTCCACCAGCGCGACGTTGTTGATGCCGAAGGACTCCTCCATCGGCGTCAGCTTGTAGAGCTGCTCCAGCACGGCCTCCGGGTGGAAGCCGTTCTTGATCTCGATGACCAGGCGCAGGCCGTGGGCCCGGTCGGTGAGGTCCTTGACGTCGGCGATGCCCTGGAGCTTCTTCGAGCCGACCAGGTCCTTGATCTTCGCGATGACCTTCTCGGGGCCGACCGTGAAGGGCAGTTCGGTGACGACCAGGCCCTTGCGGCGCGGCGTGACGTTCTCCACGGCCACCGTCGCGCGGATCTTGAAGGACCCGCGGCCGTTCTCGTAGGCGTCCTTGATCCCGGAGAGCCCGACGATCCGGCCGCCGGTGGGCAGGTCGGGACCCGGCACGAAGCGCATCAGCGCCTCCAGGTCCGCGTGCGGGTGGCGGATCAGGTGGCGGGCGGCCGCGATGACCTCGCCGAGGTTGTGCGGGGGCATGTTCGTGGCCATGCCGACCGCGATCCCGGACGCGCCGTTGACCAGCAGGTTCGGGTAGGCGGCGGGCAGCGCCACCGGTTCCTGCTCCTGCCCGTCGTAGTTGGCGGTGAAGTCGACGGTGTCCTCGTCGATCGACTCCGTCATCAGGGACGTGGCGTCGGCCATGCGGCACTCGGTGTAGCGCATCGCGGCCGGCGGGTCGTCGTTGCCCAGCGAACCGAAGTTGCCGTGGCCGTCGACGAGCGGCAGCCGCATCGAGAAGGGCTGGGCCATGCGCACGAGGGCGTCGTAGATCGACGCGTCGCCGTGCGGGTGGAGCTTGCCCATCACCTCGCCGACGACGCGGGCGCACTTGACGTACCCGCGGTCGGGGCGCAGGCCCATCTCGTTCATCTGGTAGACGATGCGGCGGTGCACCGGCTTCATGCCGTCCCTGGCGTCGGGCAGGGCACGGGAGTAGATCACCGAGTACGCGTACTCGAGGAAGGAGCCCTGCATTTCGTCGACGACGTCGATGTCGAGGATCTTCTCCTCGAAATCCTCCGGCGGCGGGGTCTTCGTGCTGCGGCGGGCCATCGCTGCGCGGCTCCTTAACCAAGAATGTATGTGCTGGGTGTCTGGCTGGTCTGGCGGGGGTCTGGCTGGGTCCTGCCGTGTCCGGCGGGGGTACGACGCCGACCATTGTGGCCCGAGGGACCGACAACGCCGACTCCGACCCAGGTCTGGCCCGGGAACTTATCCGGTGGCCGACGCGCTTGCATACAGTGGCAGGTCTGACGGAAATCTCTGCATCGCGATCGAAGGGACCACATGCCCATGGGTCACACGGCCACAGCCCAGGCCGGCTCCGGCGGCCTGACAGCGACCGAGCACCGGCTGGCCAACGGCCTGCGCGTGGTGTTGTCCGAGGACCACCTGACCCCGGTCGCCGCGGTCTGCCTCTGGTACGACGTCGGCTCGCGCCACGAAGTCAAGGGGCGTACCGGCCTGGCTCACCTCTTCGAGCACCTGATGTTCCAGGGTTCGGCGAGCGTACCGGGCAACGGACACTTCGAGCTGGTCCAGGGTGCCGGCGGCTCCCTCAACGGCACCACCAGCTTCGAGCGCACCAACTACTTCGAGACGATGCCGACCCACCAGCTGGAGCTCGCGCTCTGGCTGGAGGCGGACCGGATGGGCTCGCTGCTGGCCGCCCTGGACGAGGAGTCCATGGAGAACCAGCGCGACGTCGTCAAGAACGAGCGCCGCCAGCGCTACGACAACGTGCCGTACGGCACCGCCTTCGAGCGGCTGACCGCCCTGGCGTACCCCGAGGGCCACCCCTACCACCACACCCCGATCGGCTCCATGGCCGACCTGGACGCCGCGTCCCTGGAGGACGCGCGCACCTTCTTCCGTACGTACTACGCGCCCAACAACGCGGTGCTGTCGGTCGTCGGCGACATCGACCCCGAGCAGACGCTCGCCTGGATCGAGAAGTACTTCGGCACCATCCCCTCCCACGACGGCAAGCAGCCGCCCCGCGACGGCTCGCTGCCCGACACCATCGGGGAGCAGCTGCGCGAGGAGATCGTCGAGGACGTCCCGGCGCGCGCGCTGATGGCCGCCTACCGCCTGCCGCACGACGGCACCCGCGAGTGCGACGCCGCCGACGTGGCGCTGACCATCCTGGGCGGCGGGGAGTCCTCGCTGCTCCACAACCGCCTGGTACGCCGCGACCAGACGGCCGTCGCCGCGGGATTCGGCGTGCTGCGCCTGGCCGGGGCGCCGTCGCTGGGCTGGCTGGACGTCAAGACCTCCAGCGGGGTCGAGATCCCCGCCATCGAGGCGGCCGTCGACGAGGAGCTCGCGCGGTTCGCCGCGGAGGGCCCGACCGCCGAGGAGATGGAGCGCGCCCAGGCGCAACTGGAGCGCGAATGGCTGGACCGGCTGAGCACGGTGGCCGGCCGCGCCGACGAACTCTGCCGCTACGCGGTGCTGTTCGGCGACCCGCAGCTGGCCCTCACCGCCGTCCAGCGCGTCCTCGACATCACCGCCGAGGAGGTGCAGGCCGTGGCCGCGGCCCGACTGCGTCCCGACAACCGCGTGGTGCTCGTCTACGAGCCCCTCGCGGCGGACGCGGCCGTGGGCGGAGAGGGCGAAGAGAACGCCGACAGCGACGAGAACGAGGGGGCGGAGCAGTGAGCGACACCGCAGCCGTCACGATGACCTTCCACCCGCGCCCGCAGGCCGGCGAGCCGCAGCCGTGGGCCTTCCCGGCCCCCGAGCGCTCGACGCTGCTCAACGGGCTGACCCTGCTGCGCTGCCACCGGCCGGGCCAGCAGGTCGTCGCGGTCGAGGTGAACCTCACCGCGCCCCTGGACGCCGAGCCCGAGGGCCTGGACGGCGTGGCGACCATCATGGCGCGCGCCCTGTCGGAGGGCACCGACAAGCACTCCGCCGAGGAGTTCGCGGCCGAGCTGGAGCGCTGCGGAGCCACCCTCGACGCGCACGCCGACCACCCGGGCCTGCGGGTCTCCCTGGAGGTGCCCGCCTCCCGGCTGGCCAAGGCGCTGAGCCTGCTCGCCGAGGCGCTGCGCGCGCCCGCCTTCGCCGACGCCGAGGTCGACCGGCTGGTGCGCAACCGGCTCGACGAGATCCCGCACGAGCTGGCCAACCCCCAGCGCCGCGCCGCCAAGCAGCTCTCCAAGGAGCTCTTCCCGGCGTCCCTGCGGATGTCCCGGCCGCGCCAGGGCACCGAGGAGACGGTCGCCCGCATCGACTCCGCCGCCGTACGTGCCTTCTACGAGGCCCACGTACGCCCCGCCACCGCCACCGCGGTGGTCGTCGGCGACCTGACCGGCATCGACCTGGACGCCGTGCTGGCGGACACCCTGGGCGCCTGGACCGGCGACACCGCCGAGGCGCGCCCCGTGCCGCCCGTGACCGCCGACGACACCGGCCGCGTGGTCATCGTCGACCGGCCGGGGGCGGTCCAGACGCAGCTGCTGATCGGACGCATCGGGGCGGACCGGCACGACCGCGTCTGGGCGGCCCAGGTGCTGGGCACGTACTGCCTGGGCGGCACCCTCACCTCCCGCCTGGACAAGGTGCTGCGCGAGGAGAAGGGGTACACCTACGGCGTGCGGGCCTTCGGCCAGGTGCTGCGCTCCACCGCCGACGGCAAGGGCGCCTGCATGCTCGCGATCAGCGGCTCGGTGGACACCCCCAACACCGGACCGGCGCTGGAGGACCTCTGGAAGGTGCTGCGCACCCTCGCGGAGGGCGGTCTGACCGACGCCGAGCGCGATGTGGCCGTGCAGAACCTGGTGGGCGTGGCCCCGCTGAAGTTCGAGACGGCGGCCTCGGTCGCCGGGACCCTGGCCGACCAGGTCGAGCAGGAGCTGCCGGACGACTACCAGGCGCAGCTGTACGCGCAGTTGGCCGAAACCGGCACGGTGGAGGCCACCACGGCCGTCGTGAAGGCGTTCCCGGCGGACCGGCTGGTCACGATCCTGGTGGGCGACGCGGCGGTGATCGAGGAGCCCGTGCGGGCCCTCGGGATCGGTGACGTCACGGTGGTCGCCAACTGACGTCGCGGGCGCCCGGATGACGGGCAACTGACGCACCTTTCAAGGGGCTCCGGCGATTTTCCGCCGGAGCCCCTTTTGTCCGGTTGATGGCGAGGTTGCTTGTATGCGGTGTGGCGTACGCAACAAAAGGGCGCGTCTGTTTGGCGATTGACTGATGATCCGCCTAGCGTCATCCGTGCTGTTCGTCAGTTGTGCCCGCCGCACCCGCGGCACCGGACAGCGATCGCCGAGTCCCCGTCAGGCGCGAGCCTGGGGAGCCGGGGACCCACATCAGTCCCTGGGGTGAATCGGACCCCCTCGCAAGAGGAGGCCCGTAGGAGACCTTCCTGCTCCGAACCCGTCAGCTAACCCGGTAGGCGAGAAGGAAGGAAAGGATCAAACCCTTCATGGCGTTTGGCAGTCGTCCCGCTGGTACCGGCAAGCACCGTGGTTCCAGCCGCCTGAGCAAGAAGACCGCCGGCTACGCCGGTATCGCCGCGATCGCCACCACGGGTGTGGTCGGCTCCCTCGCCGCCCCGGCCTTCGCCGCGGACAACCACAGCAGCTCCGCCCCGGAGAACGGGCTGGGTGCCGTCGTCGTCGCCGAGGACCTCGCGGGCGACATCCAGGACCAGGCAGAGGCCCAGCAGCGCGCCGCCGAGCACGCCGCCGCCAAGGCCCAGGCCGAGGCCGACGCCAAGCAGAAGGCCGCCGAGGCCAAGCGCCTCGCCGAGGCCAAGGCGAAGGCCGAGCGCGAGGCCGCCGAGCGCGCCGCCCGCGAAGAGGAGCGCAAGCGCCTCAACACCTTCGTCTCCCCGCTGAACGGCTCCTACGTCAGCACGCAGTACAAGGCCGGCGGCGGCATGTGGTCCTCCGGCAGCCACACCGGCATCGACTTCCACGCCGCCTCCGGCACCTCGGTCCACGCGGTGGGCCTCGGCACCGTCGTCGAGGCCGGCTGGGGCGGCGCGTACGGCAACAACGTCGTCATCAAGCACAACGACGGCACGTTCACGCAGTACGGCCACCTGTCCTCGCTGAGCGTCTCCGTCGGCCAGCAGGTCACCCCGGGCCAGCAGATCGGCCTGTCGGGCTCCACCGGCAACTCCAGCGGCCCGCACCTGCACTTCGAGGCCCGCACCGGCTCGCAGTACGGCTCGGACATCGACCCGATCGCGTACCTGCGCTCGCACGGCGTCAGCCTCTGACCCGTTCCGCGGCCCACCGAGTACCGCGCACAGCTTCACGAAGGCCCCGCCTCCCGAGCCGGGGTCTTCGTGTTTTTGCGTTCCGGCGCAATGTTTCGGATTTCCGTCCGCTCTCGAAATCTTGCTGTGCTGCAATAGAGTCGTTGTGTGCGCGTGGGTGCGCACGGGGGCTGGCGGTCGGAAATAGGCGGAGGTTCGGTCTTGCGTATTCCTGCGCACGCGGTATGCACGGCAATTCGCGACGACATCGTCTCCGGGGTGTTCGAACCAGGCGGTCGGCTGACCGAGGAGGTGCTGGCCCGGCGGTACGGGGTCTCGCGGGTACCGGTGCGCGAGGCGTTGCGGACCCTGGAGTCCGAGGGCTTCGTGACCACGCGCCGCCACGCCGGCGCCTGTGTGGCCGAGCCCACCGCGCAGGAGGCCGCGGACCTCCTGGAGTTGCGGATGCTGCTGGAGCCGCTGGCGGCGTCCAGGGCCGCCCGGCGCCGCACCGACGCCCACCTCAAGGTGCTGCGGGGGCTGGTCAGGCTGGGTCAGGAGCGGGCCAGGCGGGGCCAGGGCGAGGACCTGAGGGCGCTCGGGGGCTGGTTCCACGAGACGCTCGCACAGGCCTCCGCAAGCCCCGGACTGATCGCGCTGCTCACGCAGATGCGGCACAAGGTGGCGTGGATGTTCGTGGTGGAGGCGCCCGCCCGGCCCGCGGAGTCCTGGGCGGAGCACGGCGCGATCGTCGACGCGGTGGCGCGCGGCGACGCCGAGCGGGCGCGCACCCTGGCCGCGATCCACGCCGATCGCGCGACTGCCGCGCACCGGCTGAGGCGGCATCCGGTGAGCACTTCGCAACCTGCCGTAAACATGTCGGGCGGCCGGCATTAACAGGAGCCGTATACAAAGGGTGGAATGGCGGGAATTAGCGGCCGCCGGTGGTGGCGGGGTAATTCGCCGTGTCGAATTCCTGCGGAGCGGCCGTAAAGTGGCGGTGCGCGCCGCTCGGCAGGCCGAGTCGCATTCGTTTCTCTGAATTCCGTGCGAACGCCGAAGCCGGGTCCCCCTCGCGAGGGGGACCCGGCTTCGGCGCAGGTGTCGGTGGGAGAACCCGAAGGGTCAGACCGTCTCGGGGAGCTCTTCGAGGCCCTCGGCGACCAGCTTCGCGAGGCGGTCCAGGGCGGCCTCCGCACCCTCGGCCTCGGAGGCGAGGACGATCTCCTCGCCGCCTTGGGCGCCCAGGCCCAGCACCGCCAGCATGGAGGCGGCGTTGACGGGGTCGCCGCCGGACTTCGCGATGGTCACCGGGACGCCGGAAGCGGTCGTCGCACGGACGAAGATCGAGGCGGGACGAGCGTGCAGGCCCTCGGCCCAACCGACGTTGACGCGGCGCTCTGCCATGGTGATGCCCTTCAGGTTCTTACGGTTGTCTAGACCAGTCTCTCACGGCGCCCCGAATGCTCGGACCGGCCCTCGGTCTGGATCCCCTGATTCCGCCGACGAACGAGCTTCCCCAGCTTGCACCGGTTCGTCCCGGCTTGCCTACTACGCCGCGCGAACGCCGTCCCGCCCGGTCCGGCCCGGTCCGGCCGTAAGGTATGCGCATGACCATAGAGTCGGACCCGTCCTACCCGGCCCACTGGGAAGCCGACGTCGTCCTCCGCGACGGCGGCACCGCCCGGATCAGGCCCATCACCACCGAGGACGCCGGCCGGCTCGTCAGCTTCTACGAGCAGGTCTCGGACGAGTCGAAGTACTACCGCTTCTTCGCGCCCTACCCCCGCCTCTCCGACCGCGACGTGCACCGCTTCACGCACCACGACTACGTGGACCGGGTGGGCCTCGCCGCGACCGTCGGCGAGGAGTTCATCGGCACCGTCCGCTACGACCGCATCGGCCCGGACGGCCGCCCCGCCTCCGCCCCCGCCGACGAGGCCGAGGTCGCCTTCCTCGTCCAGGACGCCCACCAGGGCCGTGGCGTCGCCTCCGCGCTCCTCGAACACATCGGCGCGGTGGCCCGGGAGCGCGGCATCCGCCGGTTCGCCGCCGAGGTGCTGCCCGCCAACACCAAGATGATCAAGGTGTTCACGGACGCCGGCTACCAGCAGAAGCGCAGCTTCGAGGACGGCTCCGTCCACCTCACCCTCGACCTCGAACCCACCGCCGAGTCCCTCGCCGTGCAGCGCGCCCGGGAACAGCGCGCCGAAGCCCGCTCCGTGCAGCGCCTGCTGGCCCCCGGCTCGGTGGCCGTCGTCGGGGTCAGCCGCTCCGGCGCCGGCGTGGGCGCGGCCGCCCTGCGCAACCTGCGCGACAGCGGCTTCCACGGCCACCTCTACGCCGTCAACGAGGCCGCCACCCGCGACCTCCTCGACGGGGTGCGGGCCTACCGCACCGTCGAGGCCATCGGCGCCCCCGTCGACCTCGCGGTGATCGCGGTCCCGGCCGACCGGGTCCCCGACGCGGTGGCCGCCTGCGGCGAGCACGGCGTGCAGGGGCTCGTCGTCCTCTCCGCCGGATACGGGGACAGCGGCCCGGCCGGACTCGCCCGCCAGCGCGAGCTGCTGCGGCAGGTGCGCTCCTACGGGATGCGCCTCATCGGACCCAACGCCTACGGGGTGATCAACACCGCCCCGGAGGTGGAGCTCAACGCCTCGCTGACCCCCGCCCCGATGCCCGTGCGCGGCCGGACCGGCCTGTTCACGCAGTCCGGAGCGATCGGGATCGCCCTGCTCTCGGCGCTGCTGCGGCGCGGCGAGGGCCTGTCGTCCTTCGTCTCGGCGGGCAACCGTGCCGACGTGTCCGGCAACGACATCCTCCAGTACTGGTACGAGGACGAGGCGACCGACGTCGCCCTGATGTACCTCGAAACCCTCGGCAACCCGCGGAAGTTCACCCGCCTCGCCCGCCGGACGGCGGCCGTCAAGCCGGTGGTCGTCGCCAAGGGCGGCCGCCACACCCCCGCCGGGCACGTCGTCCCCGGCACCCGGCTGTCGGAGGACACCGTCTCCGCCCTCCTGCGGCAGGCCGGCGTCATCCGGGTCGACACGGTCACCGAGCTGGTGGACGTCGGCCTGCTGCTGGCCTCGCAGCCGCTGCCCGCCGGACCCCGGATCGCGATCCTCGGCAACTCCGAATCCCTCGGGGTCCTCACCTACGACGCCTGCCTGACCCAGGGCCTGCGGCCGCTGCCGCCCCTGGACCTGACGACCGCGGCGTCCCCGGAGGACTTCCGCACCGCCCTGGCCGCGGCCCTCGCCTCCGACGACTGCGACGCGGTGATCGTCACCGCCATCCCGTGGGTCAGCGAGCACGCCCTCGCCGACGACCTCGCCGACGCACTGCGCGAGGCCGTCGCCGAGACCCCCGGCAAGCCCGTGGCGGTCGTGCACGTGGAACTGGCCGAGCTGGTGCAGGCCCTGTCCGCGACCCGCGGGCCAGCCGACCAGCCCCCCGACCGCCCCGCCGCCGACGCCGCCCGCACCCCGGCCGCCCTCGCGGCCGGCGGCGCCGGCACCTCCACCCCCGCCCCCGCCCCTGGCCGGATCCCCGGCTACCCGGCCGCCGAGCGCGCCGTCAAGGCCGTCGCGGAGGCCGTGCGCTACGGCCAGTGGCGCCGCGCCCTCGCCGACGCCGGGCACGTCCCCGAGTACGAGGACATCGACGAGGCCGGCGCCGCGGCCCAGCTCGCCGGGCTGCTCGCGCACGTCGACGACGGCGCCGTGCTGACGCTCAGCGACTGGGACGCCCGCGAGCTCCTCGCGCGCTACGGGATCCGCGTCCTGCCCACGCTGCCCGCGCCCAGCCCCGACGCCGCCGTCCGGGCCGCCGAGGTCCTCGGCTACCCGGTCGCCCTCAAGACCACCGCCCCGCACCTGCGCCACCGAGCGGACCTGGGCGGCGTACGGCTCGACCTCACGAACGAGGCCGAGCTGAGGCGCTCGTACGAGGAGCTCACCGACGCGCTGGGCAAGCCGGCCGAACTCCAGCCCGTGGTGCAGCCCATGGTTCCGCGGGGCGTGGACACCGTCGTGCGGTCCGTCATCGACCCGGCCGCCGGCGCCGTCCTCTCCTTCGGGCTCGCCGGGGTGGCCTCCGAACTGCTCGGCGACACCGCCCACCGGCTGGTCCCGGCCACCGACCGGGACGTGGCCGCACTGATCCGGTCCATCCGGGCGGCACCCCTCCTCTTCGGCTGGCGCGGCAGCGACCCCGTCGACACCCCCGCCCTGGAGGAGGCGCTCCTGCGGCTGTCCCGGCTCGTGGACGACCACCCCGAGGTGATCGGGGTCACCCTGGAGCCGGTCGTCGTCGCCATCGAGGGCGTCTGCGCCCTCAGTGCGACCGTCCGCGTCGCCCACCCGCCCGCCCGCGGCGACCTCGGCCCGCGGACCCTCCCCAGTTACTGAGCGGGTACGGCGCGGTAGGAGGGCACCCGAGGGGCCTTACCATGGACCCCATGGCGAAATCCGGTACGACGACCCAGGGGCTGCGCACGGCGATCGAGCGCAGCGGCTACTACCCGGCCCTCGTGGCCGAGGCCGTGGAGGCCGCGGTGGGCGGCGAGCCGATCTCGTCGTACCTGGTCCACCAGGAGACGACCTTCGACTCCAACGAAGTGCGCCGACACGTCACCGTGCTGGTGCTGACCGGCAACCGCTTCATCGTCAGCCACACCGACGAGCAGGCGGCCGACGCCGGGTCCCCGTCCCCGTACGCGACGACCTCCACCGAGTCGGTCAAGCTCTCCAGCATCTCCTCCGTGGTGCTGAGCCGTGTCGTCGCCAACCCGGAGTCCTACACCCCTGGCACCCTGCCCCGCGAGGTCGTCCTGACCATCGGCTGGGGCGCGGTCTCGCGGATCGACCTGGAGCCGGCCGCCTGCGGCGACCCCAACTGCGACTCCGACCACGGCTACACGGGCAACTCCACCGCCGACGACCTCAGCCTGCGGGTCAGCGAGGCCGGCGACGGACCGGAGGCGGTGCGCCAGACCCTCGTATTCGCGCAGGCGCTCAGCGAGGCGACAGCGGCCACGTCCTCCACCTCCGCCCGCTGATGGCGTACTCCGCTGCGCAGGACTGGACCGAGCCGGAGCTGCTGGACCTGGCCGGCGCCCCCGTCCCGGAGTACGGCGCCGGGTCGCTCGCCGATCTGCTGCCGACGCTCGTTGCCGGGCAGGGCGTCCCCGGCTACACCGCCACCATCGCCGAGCTGACCCCGGCCGACCGCAACTGCGTCTTCCTGGTCGACGGCATGGGCTGGGAGCAGGTAAAGGACCACCCGGACGAGGCCCCGTACCTGGCCTCCCTCCTCGGCAGCTCGCGCGGCGGCACCGGCCGCCCGATCACCGCGGGCTTCCCGGCGACCACCGCCACCTCGCTGGCCTCCGTCGGGACCGGGCTGCCGCCGGCCCGCCACGGCCTGCCCGGCTACGCCGTGCGCAACCCGGCCACCGGTGAGCTGATGAACCAGCTCCGCTGGCACCCGTGGGCGCCGCCGAAGCCGTGGCAGCCGTACCCGACGGTCTTCCAGGAGGCCGACAAGGCCGGCGTGGCGACCGCCCAGGTGTCCTCGCCCGCCTTCCAGACCACCCCGCTCACCAAGGTCGCCCTGAGCGGCGGCACCTTCCTCGGCCGGATGACCGGCGAGGAACGGATGGACGTGGCCGCCGAACGCCTCGCGGCCGGCGACCGCTCGCTCGTCTACACCTACTACAGCGAGCTCGACGGGGCCGGACACCGGCACGGCGTGGACTCCGACGCCTGGCGCGGCCAGCTGATGTACGTGGACCGGCTCGTCCAGCGGCTCGCCGAGCAGCTGCCGCCGCGCACCGCGCTGTACGTCACCGCCGACCACGGCATGGTCGACATCCCCTTCGACGAGGACGCGCGGATCGACTTCGACGAGGACTGGGAGCTCGGCGCCGGCGTCGCCCTGCTGGGCGGCGAGGGCCGGGCCCGGCACGTGTACGCGGTGCCGGGGGCGGAAGCCGACGTGCTGACCGTGTGGCGCGAGGTGCTCGGCGACCGGTTCTGGGTCGCGGGCCGCGAAGAGGCCCTGGAACTGGGCTGGTTCGGCCCGCCGGGGGAGTGCGACGAGCGCGTGCTCGGCCGGATCGGCGACGTGGTCGCCGCCGCCCAGGCCGATGTCGCGATCACCGCTTCGCGCAACGAGCCGAACGAGTCGGCGCTCGCCGGAATGCACGGCTCCATGACCGCGGCGGAGCAGCTCGTCCCGCTGCTCGAAATCCGCACCTGACCGTCACCCCAGCCCGGTCGTCCCGGCCCGGTCACTCCAGCCCAGTCACCTGCACCCACGATCCGAAAGGTCCCGTACTTCCCATGCCCGAGCTGGTGTTCTTCTCCGGAACGATGGACTGCGGAAAGAGCACACTGGCGCTCCAGATCACGCACAACCGCTCGGCCCGCGGCCTGCAGGGCGTGATCTTCACCCGCCAGGACCGCGCCGGCGAGGGCAAGCTGTCCTCCCGTCTGGGCCTGGTCACGGAAGCGGTCGAGGTCGCCGACGCGATGGACCTCTACGGCTACCTCGTGGGCGAGCTCTCCCAGGGCGGCAGGGCGGACTACGTCATCGTCGACGAGGCCCAGTTCCTCGCCCCGGAGCAGATCGACCAGCTGGCCCGGATCGTCGACGACCTCGACATGGACGTCTTCGCCTTCGGTATCACCACGGACTTCCGCACGAAGCTCTTCCCGGGCTCACAGCGCCTGATCGAGCTCGCCGACCGCATAGAGCAGCTCCAGGTCGAGGCCCTGTGCTGGTGCGGCGCCCGCGCCACGCACAACGCCCGTACGGTCGGCGGTGTGATGGTCGTCGAAGGCGAGCAGGTGGTGGTCGGGGACGTGAACCGCCCGGCGGAGGAGATCGGCTACGAGGTCCTCTGCCGCCGCCACCACCGCCGCCACATGACCTCGGCCGCGGCCCACGCCGCCGCCCTCTCCCCGGACGTCCTGCCGGTCAACAACCACTGACCGGCGCCGCCGGTCAGCCGGGGCGGCGGCGGGCGCCGATGCCCTGGGGGCCGGTCGTGCGGGCCAGGGCGCGGCGGCCGGGTCGGGTACGCGCGGTCGACGGACTGCCGCAGCCCTAGGGTCTGTATCGAGTTGCCCCGTGAAGCAAGGAGCGGCGTTGGGTGCGTGCCGAGGGTGCGTGCCGGGCGTCGCGACGCCGCGGGGCAACTCGATACAGGCCCTAGCCACCGACCAGCCTGGTGACGACGAGGAGGCGGTCGTGGCGTGCCGCCAGGGCCGTCAGCCCCCATCGGCGCTCTCGCCCGGTTCGGCGCCACCTCGCCGGAGGTCGGCGTCGGTGAGCGACTCCAGTTCGCCGTGCGTGTCCAGCCAGTACAGCAGGACGACGGCCGGGGCGACGATCACCAGGGCCACCAGCGTGACGAACGCCAGCCACGTGAGGCTGGAGGGCGCGCCCGCGGCGTCGGCCACGGTCAGCGAGGTGGGGATCAGGTAGGGCCGCTGGGCCATGCCCCAGGCGAGGACCGCCGCAGCGACGACCCCCACCGCAGTGACGCGCACCCAGGTGCCCGGCGGGCGCAGCAGCAGCCATGCCGTGGCGAAGGTGGCAGCCACGGCCAGGAGTACGAACAGGAGTCCCATTCCGTGGGTGAGGCCGTACCAGATGTGCGGGGCGTCCGAGCGCGTGACGAACAGCGCGACCACGGCCAGTACGGCGACCACGGCCAGCGCGGCCAGTGCCCGCCCCCGGAAGTGGTCGACCAGATCGGGTACGTCGAAGCGGCGGGCGTCACCGGAGAGGAACACGGCCCCGAGGAAGGCCGTCGTCGCGATGGCCAGCAGCCCGAACACCAGGGAGGTCGGGTTGGACCAGGCCTCCGCCGAGGCCTCCGTACCGAGCGCGACCCGGCCGGAGGCGACCCCGCCGACGGCCGCGCCGAGGAAGAAGGGCGTCACGAGCGAGGACAGGGCGAACAGAGCCCCGAAGAGGCGCCGCCCGGCGACTCGCCGGGAGGCCTTGCGGAAGGCGAAGCCGGCGCCGCGCAGGACCATGCCCACGGCGGCCAGGGCGAGCGGCAGCCACATCGCGGAGAACACCGTCTGGAAGAAGACCGGGAATCCCGTCCACATGATGACGAAGATGAAGATCAGCCAGACGTTGTTGACCTCCCACACCGGTGCCATGGCGTGGTCGATGAGCCACCGGGGCCGCTTGCCCCGCTCCGCCCCTCCCGCGGTCAGGTCCCAGAAGCCGGCCCCGTAGTCGGTGCCGCCCGCGCAGGCGTACGCGGTCACGGCGAGCAGCAGCACGAAGGCGATGACGTCGGCGGTCACGGGCGGCCCTCCCCGGACGAGGACGGGACGGACGAGGGCGGTCCGTACGGTGTGTCCGCCTCCGGCCCCGCGCCCGGACCCTGCGCTCCCTGTTGCGCGTCGGCGAGCCGCCACCGGGTGCGCATCGTGAGGAGGACGGCGAGGAACGCGCCGAAGACGAACACGTACACCACGACCACCAGCCCGAGCATGATCCACAAGGTCGTCGAGCGGGTCGCGGTGACCGCCTCGGCGACCCGCATGTTCTGGTAGACGATCCACGGCTGGCGCCCCACCTCGGTGGCGATCCAGCCGCACTCGACGGCCACGACGGAGGCCACGCCCGCGCAGGCCGCGCTGCGCCAGAACCACGTGGAGGCCGGCAGCCTGCGGTGCCGCCACCACACCAGCGCGTACCAGAGGGCGAGCAGCACCAGCACCGACCCGATCAGGGCCATGAGGTCGAAGGCCCAGTGGGCGATGGTCGCCTGGGTGGCGTTCGGCCGGTCGCTCGCCGGGACGGAGGACAGCCCGATCACCTTGGTGTCCGTGCTGAAGCCGGCCAGGAGGGAGTCGAGCTGGGGGATCTTGATGCCGCCCGAGACGGACCCGTCCGGGTGCAGGCGGCCGAAGACGTACTCCGGTACGTGGGTGTCGGTCTCCCAGACGATCTCCAGGGCGGCGAACTTCACCGGCTGCTCCTGGAACACCTTCCGGGTGATGGAGTCGCCCAGGAAGAACTGGATCGGGGTGGCCACGGCGGCGACGGTGAAGGGGACGGTGAAGCCGAGCCGGTGGTAGTGGTCCCGGCGCCCCCGCAGCCAGCCGACGGCGTAGACGCCGGCCACCACGTACCCCGCCGTCAGCATCATCGCCACGACGAAGTGCCAGTACTGCGGCCCCAACATCGGGGTGAAGACGGCCTTCCAGATGTTCACGTCGACCGGGTTGCCGGCGGAGTCGAGGGAGAAGCCCCGCGGGGTGTTCATCCACGAGTTGGCGGCCAGGATGCCGAACGCCCCCATCAGCGCGGCGGCCGGCAGCGGAAGCCCGAGCAGGAAGTGCGTACGGGGCTTCAGCCGGCGCCAGCCGTACAGGTAGACGGCGATGAGCACCGCTTCGAGGAAGAAGGCCCATGCCTCGACGCCGAAGCCGATGCCGAACACGTCGCCCCACCTGCCCATCAGCCCCGGCCACAGCAGCCCGAACTCGAAGGACAGGACGGTGCCGGTGACGACCCCGACGGCGAACTGCACCGCCATGACGGCGGACCAGCGCCGGGCCAGCAGCAGGGCCGTGGGGTCGTTGCGGCGGATCCCCCGGTAGTGCATCAGCAGGGTGATGAACGGCAGTGCCACGCCCATCGGCACCAGGATGATGTGCGAGGCGAGCGTGAAGGCCATGAGCTGTCTGGCCGGGAGCAGCTGGGCCGGGGCGTCGGCCGCCAGCAGGAGAACCGTGGTGTGCATGCGTGCCTTCGCTGCTAGTGCTGTGGCCGGAGAGGTTTGCCGGGTCGCGGTGTTCGGCGCTTGGGGTCTCCCCAGGCCCTCAGGGCCGAGGGGAAGCATCGCAAGGCGGAGGCCGCGGCTCGTACGTTGTGCCGCCTCCCCGACGAGCGGGCCCCGCGCGCCCCTGCCGAGGCCGGCCGGGCCGACCGCCCACGTAATCACCGGCCGAGACGGGGGGTCCGCCGGGCGGGTCCCGGTTGGGCCGTTCGGCGCAGGATCTTCCTCCGCACGGCGCAGGTGGGCTCAAGGCCCCGGGAGGGGGTCGGTTCAGCCGGGACACGAGGTGGTCGCCGACCCGCAGGGCGTGGGCGGTGGCGGTCAGGGACGGGGTGACCGCGCCGATGCTCGGGAGGAAGCTCGTACTGCTGAATGCGGGGATCGTGTTCGACGGGCGGGTAGGCGCACTGCGCGCTCGCCGGCCCCTCACCGGGGTCCTCCCCGTGTCGCCCGTGGACGCGGGCGGGCGTCAGATGGCGCAGCGCCCCGCGCCGGCCGCCCCTGCACCGGCGTGCGCACCGGCGTGCGCGGCGGCCCGGGCCGTGCGGCGCAGCCGCTCGTACAGCGGGCGGAAGTCCTCCGCGCTCATGGGCCGCGCGGCGGCCGGTTCGGGGCGGCCGGTCAGTGCCCGGTCATCGGATCGCTGCCCCGTCGGCCGTCCCCCACGGCCGCAGACCCCAGCGGAGCACATGCCCGGCCCCCGGTTCCAGGACGGTGAGGCCGCTACCGGTACGGAAGGCGTCCGCCGGGCAGGACATGGCCTCCACCGCGACACCGCGCCGGCGCCGCCCGGGCTGCCCCAGGGTGTCGCCCGTGTAGACCTGCACGTACCGGGTGCCCTCGCCGAGCCACAGATCGGTGCCGCGCTGCCCCGGCGGGTGCGCCAGCCGGACCACGGCCCGCGGCGGCCGGTCGATCTCCCAACCGCGGTCTTTCCCGAACCGGACACGCCGACGACGCGTACCAGGGGAGTCGGCTGCCCGGCTTCCACCGGCATCCGGGTCAGTCCCCCGAGAGACCGGGAGCCGTGCACAGCGCCCAGACGATCAAGGCGTCGACCGCCAGGAGCGCCAGGGCCCAGAACGGCGTGTACGGCAGCCACATGAAGCTCGCCACCATGCTCAGGCCCGCCAGCGCCAGGCCCACGATCCGGGCCCACAGGGCGCCCCTGATCACGGCGAGTCCGGCGAAGAACACCACGATGCCCAGGGCGAGGTGGATCCAGCCCCAGCCCGTGAGGTCGAACTCGTAGGCGTAGTGGGGGGCGGGGATGAAGACGTCGTCCCGGGCGATCGCGGAGATGCCGGAGAACACCGTCATCAGTCCGCCGAAGACCATCAGGAACCCGGCGAAGAGCAGTCAGCCGTTGCGGGCGTCGAAGCCGCCCCTGCGCGCGGCCGACGCCGCGCCGTTCGGGCGTCCTCCGCCCACGTGACTCGTCATGACACGCTCCCTCCTCACTTCGCCCCGGCCGCGGGCGCTGCGACCGCCTTGCCCGCAGGGGGGACCTCGGGCCCGGGCGGCAGCAGTTCGGTGACCACGAAGGCGACCACGGCCGCGATGATGACCACGGGGATCATCGCTCCGCTGCCGAGCAGCAGGACGACGAGCACCACGCTGCTGACCGGTAGCCGCAGCGCGCTGGCGGCCGCGGCGGCCATGCCGGCCGCGAGGCCCGGTACGAGGCCCAGTCCGGGCAGCGGTGCGAACAGCAAGCCCGCGGCGGCGCCCAGGAACAGTGCCGGGAAGACCGGTCCGCCGCGCAGGCTGCCCAGGCAGAGGGCGTAGGCCGCGCCCTTGCACAGCAGGACCGCGATCAGCGCTGCGATGCCCCAGGCCTGTGGATCGGCGGCCAGGGCGCCCATCGCGGCCTGGCCCGACGAGGCCACATCTGCCGGGGAGTTGCCGGTGACCAGCGCGTAGAGCGCGCCGAAGGCGCCCGCCGCCAGGGCGCAGACGGCCGTGTGGGCCACGGGCCGCTTGGCCACGTACACGGAGGCGTACCGACCGCCGGCCAGCACCAGGTGCATGAAGACACCCATGACGGCCGCCAGGACCAGGGCCCACAGCACGTCGGCGGCGTCGAGACGGGGGAAGGGAGCGTTCAGGTCCAGCGCCAGGCTGCCCGTCGACAGGCCCGTCCAGCGGCCGAAGCCGGTGAACACGAGCTCGCCGACCCCACTGGAGAGCAGGGCCGGCAGCATGATCGCGAAGAGCTGCGGTCCGCCCACTCCGGCCACCTCCATCAGCAGCACGGCACCGACCAGCGGATTGCCGAAGATCGCGGAGATGGCCGCCGCAGCCCCGGCCGCGCTCAGGATGATCGTGCTCTGGGGGGTCGCGGGCGCCTGGGCCAGGTCCCTGAACAGCAGCGCGAGCCCGCCGCCGAGGGCGATCAGCGGGGCTTCCGGGCCGAGGGTCGCACCGAGCGGCAGGCTGACCACCGCCGCCAGGACGACGCCCGGCAGGGCGATCGGGCTGGCTCCTGCGGCATGCAGCCCGGACGCGGGGACGTGGCCGCCCGCGCCGGGCAGGCGGGTCACCACCAGTGCGACCAGGACACCGGCGGCCAGCAGCAGCGGCAGCGGCCACCACCAGGGCGGTTCGTTCCAGCCGAGCGCTTCCGGGAGAACGGCCCACATCACGTGCTCCAGCTGGTGGAGCGCGACCAGGAACCAGAACGCCGCGAGCGAGACGGGGATGCCGATCAGGGCGCAGAGGAAGAGCAGCTTCAGGTAGCCCGGCGTGCGCAGCATGTCCCGCAGCCGGTCGCCCTCCGCGGGTTCCTCGGCCGGTGCCGGTGGTGGCGTACGAGGTGCCGTCATGGGGTCATCCCCTTCCGTCCCCCGTGACCGACCGGCCTCTCAGCCGAGGAGTCTGCTCTTCTGCTGCGTGAACTCCTCCTCGGTGAGCAGTCCTTGGGCCTTCAGCTCGCCCAGCTTCTGCAACTGGTCGAGCTTGCTGCTCATGTCGTCGCCCGCGGGCGGGGGCGGGGGCGGAGCGGCCGGGGCGGGCGGCGGGGGCGGTGCAGCGGCCTGCTGCTGTTCGTTCTCCTGCTGCGACCAGCGGCCCGCCTGCCGCCGCGATACACGGTTGGAGACCGCGGTGGCGGTTCCGGCCACGACGGCCGTGCGGGCGACACCACGAAGAAGTCCGGGCATGGAGCGTCATCTCCCAGGTTGCCAAGGGGCGGTCGGCCGCACCGCGCGTCCGTCCGCGGGTCGTCATGTGCCGCAGGCCGGGAGTCCGGGCCGCTGCCCGGCGCCTGCCGCCCGCGGCCGGGGCTCATGCCTCCATCACGTCGAGCGAGGCCAGCAGCGCCTGGACCGGAATCCGGCCGCCGGCCACCAGCTGTGCGCCGCTGCGCCGCAGGGCCCGGGCGAACGGCGCCGCCCAGACGTTCTCGTAGACCAGGATCCCGGCGGAGTTGCCCGCCTCCAGGGCGGCACCGGCCTCGTCGAGGTCGTCCTGGCCGAGCAGGCCCGAGGCCGCGCCCTCGAAGACGGTCAGGTCCATCTCACCGCCGCCGGCGTCCTTCAGCTCCAGGGCGACGACCGAGCCATCGACCTCCTTGCGGACGAAGACCAGGTCGAGGATGCGGATGATGCCGCGATCCACGAGATCGACGAGCAGGGGCAGGCCCTCTCCGGTCATCCTGCTGCCCGGGAACTCGACGACCAGGTAGTCGACAGGCCCCATCGTCTCGATGTCCTCGGTCATGTCCTCGTTCATGTCGTCGCTCATCACCACTCCTCACGTGCGATGCGGTGGGGGTGACCGCGCCGTGAGCCGCCGACACCGGGGCGCGGCAGCCCACCAGCTCATTGCAGCACCCCCACGATGCCTTCGCACCTTCGGCCACCGGCCACGGCCACCGGGGACCGCGGTGGCGTGCACGGCGTGTGGCAGTCGTGCTTGCGGGCCGCCGCGGCCCTTCACCCGGGCCGGACGGTGCGCCTACGGTCGTACCCGAAGCGCCCCCCGACCGTCTGCCCGAGTGACCCAGGGGCCGGACTGCACATCCGGTGACGCGGGTTCGCATCCCGCCACGGTCTCTACGACGCAGCGTCCGCCCGGTTCCAGTCCATACGGGACCAGGGCAGGGCCAGTCCGTCCCGGCTCACGACCTGCCGGGGAGCCAGCGAGTCGATCGGCGCCGCCTCCCGGTGCCGCGCGTACACGGTGTCCACGTAGCGGTGGCCGGTGTCGGCGGCGACGAAGAGGACCGTGCGCCCCGGCGACCGGTCGCGCTCCCAGCGGGCGGCGAGGTAGCCCGCCCCCGTGGACAGACCGGCGAACACCGCGTGCCGGCGCAGCAGGTCGACGCCGCCTGCCAGCGCCGCGTCGAACGAGATCCAGTGGAGGGTGTCGTACGACGCGTGCCGGACGTTCCCGAAGGGGATGGAACTGCCGATCCCCGCGATGATGATCTCGGGATCCGCGACGTGCTCCGCACCGAAGGTGACGCTGCCGAAGGGCTGTACGCCGACCAGCTCGGTGCCGGGCGCGTCCTCGCGCAGGTAGTGGGCGAGAGCTCCGGTGGACGCGCCCGAGCCCACGCCGCCGACGAGGGTGAGCGCCTCGCCGGCCGTGGACGTGCGGACCAGGTCGGCCACGGCCCGGTAGCCGAGGTAGTGGATGTCGTCGTGGTACTGCCGCATCCAGTGGCACCCGGGGTGTTCGGCGAGGATCTCCTGGACGCGCTCGACGCGCCGTTTCTGGTCCAGCTTCAGGTCGCTGCACGGCTCCATCTGCTCCAACGTCGCGCCAAGGACGGCGAGTTGGGTGCGCAGGGTGTGGTCGACCGTCGTCGAGCCGACGATGTGGCAGCGCATGCCGTGCCGGTGGCAGGCCAGGGCGAGGGCGTACGCGTAGATCCCGCTGGAGCTGTCCAGCAGGGTGTCGCCGCGCCGCACCACTTGGGTGTCGAGCAGGTGGCGGACCGCGGCGAGGGCGGAGACCACCTTCATCGTCTCAAAGCGCAGGCAGACGAGCCGGTCGTCGAGGCGTATCAGATCCGGTCGGCCGATGGCCTCCGCGATGTGCTGGTCCACTCGGGGACTCCTTGGGCGTCGGGAAGGTCGGGAAGGTCGGGAAGTTCGAGGGGGTCGGGGAGTCGGGGAAGGTCGTGAACGTGCGGGTGGCGGGGATGCCGTCGCTCTCCAGGGCCCGTACGCAGCCGCGGACCCGGTGGCGCAGTCCCGGGGCGGCCGGGTCCAGGAGCAGCCCGGCCACCGCGCCGCTGTGCGCGATCTGGACGCCCACGGCACCGACCCGCCGGGCGACGCCGACGAGCGCGTCGAACTCCGGGTGGCGCAGGACGCGCTGCCCGCGCCGGGCGCTGGCGGTCGCCACCCGGCCGAGCAGGCCGGCGTCGCCCGTGGCCACGGCCCGCCGCAGCAGCACGCGCAGCCTCTCGAAGGCGCGTACGTCGTGGTCGTCGTGCACCCGGGCCGGGAGGGAGAGCGTGTCCACGGGTGCGCCCCCGCCCAGCGCGCAGCCGACGACGACCAGCGGCGGCAGGCGGCGGCCGAGCACTTCCAGGACCCGCCCCTCGCGCTGGGCGAAGAGCACCGGGCGGGCATCCAGCATCAGCGGGTCGCAGGCCTGCTCGGCACGGACGGCGAGCCGGGCGACGGCTGCGGGCGGGAGCCGTGTCGCGTACGCGTCGGCGACCGCGCGGATGACGGCGATGACGTCACCGGTGGAACTGCCCATGCCCAGTCCCACCGGGATGTCGCCGCAGATCCGCAGCTCCCCGCCGCAAGCCGGCTCCCCGCGCAGCCGGGCGCACTCCTCGACGGCCAGAACCGCCGCGCGCGCGGCCTTCGTGCGGTCTGCGGGCCGTACGGTGAGCGCCTCCGGCGGGGTGCCGGGCCGCAGGGTGAACTCGGCCCGGCTGCCCGGGCCGCTCATCGGCAGGGTGACCAGGCCGGCGCACCGGCGCCCGGCGGCGTCGAGGAAGGTGCCCTGGAGGATCTCGCCGTGGTGGCAGGAGGCGTGCCCGCCGCCGCGGCGGTCGGTGCCGGGGGAGTCCCGGCGGGCCGCCGGGATCACGCCGGCCCCGCCGTCCGGTAGCGGTAGAGCGTGGTCGGGTCGGCGCTGAACTGGGAGAAGGGGAAGGGCTCCGCGGACACGGCGGTCACCCCGGAGCCGAGAAAGGCTCGGGCCACCGCGCTGCCGCTCTGGGCGTAGACGACGAGCGGGATCCCCCGGGCGCGGCACCGGTCGAGGACGGTGTCGAAGGAGCCGTTGCTCAGGGTCATGCCGGTGGCGATGACGGCGTCGGCTCGCTCCAGCACCTCGTGCATGTCGCTGGTGACGGGGTCGCCCCACTGGGTGGCCTTGAGGTTGAAATCGCAGGGCAGTGGTTCGCCGCCGCGCTCGCGGATCGCCGCGACCAGCGGGTTCACCACGCCGATGAGGCCGACCGCGGCGCCCCTGTCGATGTCCAGCAGCCCGGCGATCGCCGCGTCACGGGCCCTCGCGCGCACTTCGGGGGTGCCGGCGGGCAGGGTGACCGGTTCCGCCCCGGAGTAGCGGTGCGGGAGCTGCCGGGCGAGGTAGGCGTCGAGGGCGGCGATCCGCAGCGGTCGCGGCGCCTCGCGCAGCAGGAGGTCGAGCGGGGCGCCGGAGGAGTCGCGGCAGACCGCCGGATCGATCTCCCCGGCCTCGAAGGCACAGCCGCCGAAGGAGTCGCCGACGCGGACCAGGACGTACTGGTTGAGGTAGGTGGTGTCGCCGCCGGCCAGCCGGGTGCCGTGGTGGATCCAGAACACGCTGGTCGCCACCAGCTCGGAGGGCAGGGGGCCGTGCCCGCCGACCAGTACGGCCTCGGTCAGGGCGTCGACGGACGCCGCGGGAGCGGTGTGTGCGGGGGTCGTCATGAGGTTCCTTGTGTGAGCGCGGATCGTTGTGCGGTTCGGGGCGCGGCGTCGCGGAGGGGCCCGCGGTAGGTGACCGCCGGCCGGCCCAGCGCGTCGGCGGACAGCGCGGCGTCCACCTCGAAGAACCGGGCGAGGTTCTCGGGGGTGAGGACGTCGGCCGGGGCGCCGGAGGCGACCAGCAGGCCGTCGTGCAGGAGCAGCAGCCGGTCGCAGTGGCGGGCGGCCAGGGTGAGGTCGTGCAGGGCGACGAGCACCGTCCGGTCGGCGCCGGCGAGGAGCTCCATCAGCTCCAACTGATGCCTGACATCGAGGTGGTTGGTGGGTTCGTCGAGGAGCAGTCCGTACGGCTGCTGGGCGAACGCGCGGGCGATGTGAGCCCGTTGCCGTTCGCCGCCGGACAGGCCCTTCCAGGGGCGTCCGGCGAGCCCGGTGAGTCCGACGAGGTCGAGCGCGGCGGCGACGACGGCCCGGTCGTACGCGTCCGGTCCGCGCCAGCGGTCGCGGAAGGGGGTCCGCCCGAGCCCGACGACGTCGGCGACGCGCAGATCGGTGTCGAGTGCGGAGTCCTGCGCGACGAAGGCGACCCGCCGGGCGATCCCGCGGGCGCCCAAGTCCCGTACGGGCACACCGTCGTAGCGCACCGTACCCGCGTCGGGCACGCGCAGCCCGGCCAGGCAGCGCAGCAGCGAGGACTTGCCCGAGCCGTTGGGGCCGATCAGAGCGACGGTCTCACCCGGTGCGATGTCCAGGCCGACCCGGCGGACGACGGGCGTGCCCGAGACCGACCAGCTCAGCCCCTCGGCGGTGATCCTCACAGCTCCCCCCGCCTGCGCAGGACGAGGAGGAAGAGCGGGACCCCGATCAGCGCCGTGATCACGCCGACGGGCACCTCCCGGGGGGCGAAGGCCACCCGCGCCAGGGCGTCGGTCCACACCAGGAACACCGCGCCCGCGAGCGCGGCGTAGGGCAGCAGCACCCGGTGCAGCGGCCCGGCCAGGAAGCGCACCCCGTGCGGGACGATCAGCCCGACGAAGCCGATGGCGCCGACGGTGGCCACCGCGACCGCGGTCAGCACGGCGGTCACCACGAGCAGCAGCATCCGGGTGCGCCGTACGCCGATCCCCAGGGAGGCGGCGGTGTCCGCGCCGAAGGCGAGCCCGTCCAGGGCGTTCGCGCACAGCAGGGCGGCGGCCAGCCCCAGGGGAGTGACGACCGCGCAGACCACCACGGCGTCCCAGCGGGCCGGGGCCATCGAGCCCAGCAGCCAGTGGGTGACGGCGCGCGTGGTGTCGGCGTCGGCCGACGCCATCAGGGCCAGCGAGGTCAGCGCGGTGAACAACTGGCCGACGACCACCCCGGTCAGCACGATGCGGACCGAGTCCAGCCCCGTGCGGCGCAGCAGGAGCAGCAGGCCGGCGAAGGCGAGCAGCGCCCCGGCGAGGGCGCCGCCGGTGATGCCGAGGGCATCGGCGCCGAAGCCGAGGACGACCACGGTGACCGCGCCCGCCCCGGCGCCGGAGGAGACCCCGAGCAGGTACGGGTCGGCGAGCGCGTTGCGCGTGACGGCCTGGAGCACGGTGCCGCAGACCGCGAGGGAGGCCCCGACCAGGGCGGCCATCAGGACCCGGGGCAGGCGCAGGTCCCAGACGAGCGAGTCCAGCAGCGGCGGCAGCGGTTCGGTGCCCAGGCCGAGCCGCGCCCCGAACACCCGGCCCAGGTCGGTCCATCCCACGTCGGCGGTGCCGATCCGGGTGGCGGCGGCCACCGAAACGGCCAGTACGAGCACCAGGACGGCCAGCATCCCCGCCCGCGCCCGCGCCCCCGCCCGCGCCCGGGGGTGCCGGGGCGGCGCGGACGGCGCGGCGGCCGCCCCCGGCGCGCGGGCCGCGGGATGCAGCAGGTCAGCGGACATACCCGAGGTCCTTCATCCCGGCGGCCAGCAGGCCCAGGGCGTGCACGGAGCGCACGGAGGGGTCCAGCTCGATGCCCGGCACCTCGATGATTTTGTTGTCGCGCACCGCCGCCAGCCTGGAGACCATCGGATCCTCGGCCATCGCCTTGCGCTTCTCGGCGGCGCTGTCACCGGGCCGACCGCGCTCGGACAGGTCGCCGATCACGATGAAGTCCGGTTCCCGCTTGGCGACTTCCTCCCAGGACACCTCCGGCCAGTCCTCCTCCACGTCGTCGAAGGCGTTGCGCGCGCCGACGATCCGGCTCATCTCGCTGGGCAGCCCGGTCCGGCCCGCGACGTAGGGCATGCCGTTGAAGACGGAGTAGAGGTAGACGACGGTGGGCCGCTTCCCGTCCTGGGCCGTGCCGGAGGTGCCCTCGGCGGCCTTGGCGACGGCGGCGCGCTGCTCCCGGACGAGCACGGCGGCCCGCTCCTCGGCGCCGAAGGCCCTGCCGAGCTGCTCGTAGTCGGAGAAGAGCAGTTCGAAGGGGGACTTCCCCGCCTCGTTCAGCTGGGGGCAGTCCACGGCGCTGACGAAGGAGGGGACCTTGAGGTCCGCCAGTTCCTCCCGGGTGCCCGCCCGGTCCTTCGTGTAGAGGTCGGTGGAGCCGGCCAGCACGAAGTCGGGCGTGGCGGCGCGCAGTTGCTCACCGGTCGCGATCTTCGGGGCGATCACCGGGATCTTCGCGTACGCGTCCCGGTACTGCGCGGGGATCTTCGTCTTGAGGTTGGCGGTCCCGGCCATCCGGTCCTGGAGGCCCAGTTCCAACAGGGTCTCCGTCGAGGTCTGGTCCAGGGTGACGGCGCGTTCCGGGGGCCGGTCGAAGGAGAGCTGACGGCCGCAGCTGGTGACATCCGGCCGGGCGTCGGCGGCCGCCTGCGGTTTGCGGTCGGCGGTGGTGGTCGAGCAGCCCGCGGTGACGGCGGCGGATGCGAGAACGAGGGTCAGGGCGATGCCGGTTCGGGTGCGGTGGCGCATGGGTTCTCCGGTCTGGGAGGGGCGGTGTGGGCGCGGGTGTGCACCGGGCGGGAGTGCCGCGTTCACACAGTACTGTAATGGTTATCGTTTTCATTAACGGAATGAGGAGCACCCCATCGTGGCGACCACACCTGCCCCCACGGAGTCCAAGAGCCGTCCGCCGGGGACGCGTTCCGTCCTGCTGGACATCGCCTTCCTGCGCCTGTGGGCCGGCACGACCGCCTCCGGACTCGCGACCTGGGCCCTGCCCTTCGTCCTCGGCCTCGCGGTCCTGCAGCGCGAACTGGGCGCGGCCGGCCTCGGCCTCGTCCTCGCCGCGCGCACCGCCGGATTCCTCGCCGCCGTGGCCGTCGGCGGAGTGCTGGCCGACCGGCACTCCCGCCGGGCCGTCGTCCTCTGGTCCGCCCTCGCCGCCGCGGCCGCCGCCCCGCTCCTCGCCCTCGGGCTCGGCCGCTCGCTGCTGCTGATGACCGCCGCCGCCGCGCTCGCCGGCGCCGGCCAGGGCGCCTGCCGCCCCGCCTTCCAGGCACTCACGGCCGAGGTCGTCGACCCCGGCCGCAGGCAGCAGGCCAATGCCGCGACGACCCTCGCGGTACGCAGTTCCACCCTGGCCGGGCCCGCCCTGACCGCGCTGCTCGCGGCCTTCGTCGACGTCGCGACCCTGCTGCTGGGGATCGGCCTGCTCTGGCTGGTCGCCGCACTCCTGCCGGGCCGGGGCGCACCCGCCGCGGCCGGCACTGCGGGCTCGCCGCGACCCCAGCGCACCTCGTTCCGAGCCGAGTTCACCGACGGCATACGTGAGGCCCGCCGCCACCCCTGGTTCCTCGCCGGACTCGGCGCCCTGACCGCGGTGATCGCGCTGGGGTACTCCGCCACCAGCGTCGCCCTGCCCCTGATCAGCCGCGACCGCTACGCCACCGAGTGGGTGCTGGCCGCCGCCATGACGGCCTACACCGTGGGCGCGCTCGGCGGCGCCCTGGTCACGGCCCGCTTCCGGCCGCGCTCCCAGGGCTGGGCCGCGTTCGCGGGCCTGGCCGCCTACGGCTTCGCACCGCTGAGCCTGATGCTCCCGGTGCCCCCGGCCGTGGTGATCGGCGCCTACGCGGTCGCCGGCATCGGGATCGAGCTCTTCAACGTGCCCTGGTTCACCGCCACCCAGCGCGAGGTCGCCCCGGACAAGCTGGCCCGGGTCTCCTCACTGGACTTCCTCGTCTCCTACGGCCTCGCCCCGGTGGGCCTGGCCCTCATCGCCCCGGCCATCCACACCTTCGGCGCCACCCCGGTCCTCGGCGCATGCGCCGCGGCCTGCTTCCTCGTCCCCGCGGCGGCCGCACTGGCACCCACCGCCCGGCACTTCGGGCCGCCGCCGAAGCCCACCCCCTAGACGCGCGACCGTACGAGGGCGAACACAGCACCCTCCGGGTCCGTCACCGTGGCCTGCCGTCCGCGCATGCCCTCGCGGGGCGGGTCGACGACGCGCCCGCCCAGCTCCTGGACCCGCTGCGCGGCCGCGTCGGTGTCCTCCACCTCGAAGTAGGCCAGCCAGTGCGGGCCGCGGTCGTGCGGCAGCGAACGTCCCACACCGTGCACGGCGGCGACGGGCCGGCCCGCCAGGTTCAGGGTGAGGTGGTCGAAGTCGTCCGAGGCGGCGGTGTGGGTCTTCGCCTCGTGGCCGAACACGTGCTCATAGAACTTGCCGACCGTCGAGGTGTCCTGGGTGATCAGCTCGTGCCAGACAGGGGTACCCGGCCCGCCGTGCGGCCGGGGGCCCAGGCCGGGCTGCGCCTGCCACAGCCCGAAGACCGCTCCCAGCGGGTCCGAGCAGATCGCCACCCGCCCCGCGACACCGGCGTCCAGCGGTCCCACCGCGACCGTGCCACCGCACGCCCGTACGGACTCGGCGGTCGCGCCGGCGTCGTCCGTGGCCAGATACGTCGTCCAGGCCGTCGGAAGATGCCCGTCCGGCGGCATCTCGCCGATCCCGGCCACCTCGTGGCCGTCCAGCACGGCACGGACGTACGGGCCGAGCTGCTCGGGCCCGGGCACGTACTCCCATCCGAACAGGTCGGCGTAGAAGTCCTCGGTGCTCCCGAGGCCGTGCACCATGAGGCTCACCCAGCACGGGGTGCCGGGCGTGCGCCGGGTTGCTTCCGCTGCCTCGGTCATGTCAGCCGTCTCCTCCGTCGTGCCGTCACCGGTGCTGATGGTTTCACTCCGACGGACGCGGCGCGCCCCGACCGGGCCGCATTCCGGCGGCCCGGAACGGAGTTGACCGGATCAGGGTGCCCGCTGATGGCGGGCCTGTTACGCGGGTGGCGGGTGGAGTGGAAGATGGCCGCCATGACTGCGAAAACTGCGATCCTCTCCGCCGCCGAACTTGAGGACGAGCTGGCGGGCGCCCACCCGCCGGTCCTGCTGGACGTCCGCTGGCAACTGGGCGGCCCCGACCAGCGGCCCGCGTACGAGGCCGGGCACCTGCCCGGCGCGGTGTACGTCGACCTCGACCGCGAACTGGCAGGTCCGGCCGGGTCCGGCGGGCGCCACCCGCTGCCGGACCCGGAGGCCTTCGGCGCGGCGATGCGCAGGGCCGGGGTCTCGGCGGACGCGCCGGTGGTCGTGTACGACGGAGGCCAGGGCTGGGCGGCGGCCCGGGCGTGGTGGCTGTTGCGCTGGACAGGTCACCCGAACGTGCGAGTCCTGGACGGCGGCCTGGCCGCGTGGACGGAATCCGGCGGCACCCTCGCGGCTGAACGGGTGATTCCGGTTGAGGGCGATTTCAAGCCAAACCCCGGGGCGCGCGGGCTGCTCGACGCCGACGCGGCCGCGCAGCGGGCCCGCGAGGGCGTCCTCCTGGACGCCCGGGCGGGGGAGCGGTACCGCGGTGAGGTGGAGCCGATCGACCCGGTGGGCGGCCACATCCCGGGCGCGCTGTCCGCCCCCACCACCGAGAACGTGGGCCCCGACGGCCGCTTCCTGCCTGCGGACGCACTGCGGGCCAGGTTCGAGGCGCTCGGCGCGTCGAAGGGCACACCGGTGGGCGTCTACTGCGGCTCGGGGGTCTCCGGGGCCCATGAGGTGCTCGCCCTGGAGGTGGCCGGTATCGAGTCCGACCTCTACGCGGGCAGTTGGTCGCACTGGTGCACGGACCCGGCCCGCCCGGTGGCCACGGGCCCGGACCCCCAGTAGGGGGACGGCCCCTCCGGCCCCGTCACCAGCAGCCCGCCGCCGTCCTGGTGCGGCACCAGGACGGCGGTGGGCGCTACTCCTGCTTCTTGCGCCGGGTGCCGAAGACGATCTCGTCCCAGCTCGGCACCGCCGCACGGCGCCCGGGGCGGACCCCGTCGGCCTCGGCCTGCCGGTCGGTGGTGCCCGTCAGCCGGTCGCGGTGGCCCGCCACCGTGCGGGGCATCAGGACGTCGGCGTACGCGGCGCCGGCGCCGGCCGACGCGGCGGGGGCCGGCGGCTCCTCCGCCTCGGCCTCCGTCTCCGTCGGTTCGGTGCGCTCCGGGACGACCATGTCGCCGCGGAAGCTCGGTACCGCCTCCAGCAGGCTGGTCAGCGTGTCCCGTTCCTCCTCCGGCTCCGGTACGGGCGCCGGCCGGGGCTCGGCCCGCTCCAGCTGCCGGTCCAGGGCACGGTCCAGCGGCCGGTCGCGCGGGAGGCGCGCGATCCTCGGCACGAAGGGGAAGCTCGGCTCCGGCGCCGCCGGCAGGTCCTCCGACTCGCCGATGAGCGAGCGGGCCTCGTCGTCCACGGCCACGACCAGCCGGCGCGGGGGGTCGTAGGTCCAGCTCGCCGAGTGCGGCTCGCCGGCGACCCGGTAGACCAGGAGGACCTCCCAGGTGCCGTCGTCGCGGCGCCAGGAGTCCCACTGGACGGATTCCTTCTCGGCTCCGCGCAGGGTCAGGCGTTCCTGTACGGCCTCGCCGAGCTGCGGCCCGGTGTTCTCGCCGGGGCGGCGCACCGGGGTCTTGCGGGCGCGTTCGGCCATGAAGGCGCGCTCGGCGAGCACGGGACCCTCGAAGCGGCGTACGCGGTCGACGGGGATGCCGGCGAGTTGGGCGACCTCCTCCGCGGAGGCACCGGCTCGTATGCGCGCCTGGATGTCGCGGGGACGGAGGTGGCTCTCGACCTCGATCTCGATCTGGTTCAGGCGCGCGCGGTCGTTGCGTACGGCAGCCCGAAGCCGCTCATCGATCGGAAGCGTGTACTCCGTGCTGTCCGCAGCCTTGAGCACCAGTCGTGTGCCGTCATTGGAGACGGCCACGACACGCAGTTCGGGCATGGGGACCTCCCGGGTGGTGCCTGCCGACGTCACGTGCGTCGCTGCTTCCGCTAGTCGAGTGTGGCCTGCCCGGGTGCAGCCTGCCACAACCTTGCCGAGTTAAACCGGCGTGTCGGGCATGCGCCCTTGATCGCCGTTATGGCACGGTTACCTGTTGAGCACGCACAGTGACCGGACGGTTACTGTGCGCAGCAGGATCCGTGCCATGCCGCGGCATCGCCGGTCTTCGAGTGCCGCTTTCCGTCAGCCGGCCCCCTCTCCCGGGTCCGGACATCCGAAAGGAAGGACAGCCCCAGGGCTCGCCACAGTACTCCATTCGGGCCACCTGGGTGGACAGCCGCGCCGCCGAAGTTTCCCCGGACGGTGGGAGTTGGGCTGCCCGCTGTCGGGTCCCACCTGCGTCCGCAGCACGATCCCGGGTGTCCTGCTTCACACAATCACCCGAAACGGAACTATCCCCTTCGCTCAGCTGTCGGTAACTGCTGAACGAGGAGACGCGCGAGAGGTCGGGCACACAGGGGGTGGCGATGGATCGGAAGACGACGCGTGACGTCGGGGCCGAACCGGGCGGCGGGCAGGGGGACAAGAAGCTCGACCTGAGCGTGGCCCAGGTCGCCGGATCCTCCCGCCCCGCCCGAACACGGTCCGGCTGAGGGGGACAAGGAACGGCGGGGCGGCCCCGACACCCCCGGCCCCGACACCCCCGGCCCCGACACCCCCGGCCCCGACACCCCCGGCCCCGACGCCGGGCGCCGGCGGCGCGGCGCCGGGCACGTCAGAGCCTCAGGCCCCCAGCACGCGCCGCAGGTAGTCGTTGCCGAAGACCCGGTCCGGGTCGAGGCGGTCGCGCAGTGCGGTGAACTCGCCGAAGCGCGGATAGATCCGGGAGAAGTACTCCGCGTCCCGCGTGTGCACCTTGCCCCAGTGCGGGCGTCCGCCGTGCGAGGTGAAGATGTGCTCGGCCGCGGTGAAGTAGGCCTGGTACGGCGTGCCCTTGTACATGTGCACCGCGATGTAGGCCGTGTCCCGCCCGGAGGCCGTGGACAGCGCGATGTCGTCCGCGGGGGCCGTCCGCACCTCGACCGGGAAGCTGATCCGCAGCCGGGAGCGGTCGACCATCGCCCGCAGCTCCCGCAGCGCCTCGACCACCGCCTCGCGCGGTAGGGCGTACTCCATCTCCACGAACCGCACCCGCCGCGGGCTGGTGAACACCTTGTACGGGATGTCCGTGTAGGTGCGCGCCGACAGGGCGCGGCTGGCCACGCGGGCGATGGACGGGATGGTGGCCGGGACCGCGCGGCCCAGCGAGTTGACGGCCTGGAAGAGGCCGTTGGAGAGCAGCTCGTCCTCGATCCAGCCGCTCACCGGCCCGGGCGGGGCGGCGGGGCCCTGACTGCGGTTGTTGCGCTTGGTGTTGCAGTTGCCGGTGTGCGGGAACCAGTAGAACTCGAAGTGCTCGTTCTCCGCGAAGTGCTCCTCGAACTCGGCGGTCACCCGGTCGAAGCCCATGGGCTCCTCACGGGCGGTCAGGAAGAAGAGCGGCTCCACGGCGAAGGTGATCGCGGTGACGATGCCGAGCGCGCCGATGCCCACCCGGGCCGCCGCGAAGACCGCGCGCTCCTCGGCGGTCCCCTGCTGCGAGCACGTCAGCACACTGCCGTCGGCCGTGACCAGTTCCAGGGCGCGGATCTGGGCGGAGATGGAGGCCGAGTCGCGGCCGGTGCCGTGGGTGCCGGTGCTGGTGGCGCCGGAGACCGTCTGCTCCATGATGTCGCCCATGTTGGTGAGCGAGAGGCCCTCGGCGGCGAGCGTCCGGTTGAGGTCCTTCAGGGCCGTGCCCGCAGCCACCGTGACGGTGCCCGCGGCGCGGTCGATCGACCGGATCCCCGCCAGGGCCTGCGGCCGTATGAGGACCCCGTCGGTCGCGGCGGCCGCGGTGAAGGAGTGGCCGGTGCCGACCGCCTTCACCCGCAGCCCGTCCTCGGCGGCCCTGCGGACCGCCTCCTGGAGCTCCCCGACCGAGGCCGGGGTCACCACGCGGGCGGGCGTGGCGGTGACATTGCCCGCCCAGTTACGCCACGCGGTCGCCGTGCTGCTGTTCCGTGCTGTCGCCGTCCCCATCGGTTGCTGGCTCCTCCCCTTGCGCCGGCCTCGTCAGCCGGCGGTATCCCGCGAACGCCACCGCCGCCGCGGCCGCCCCCGCCGAGATGGAGACGACGTACCCGGTCCGCGCGCCGGCCGCGTCGACGACCCAGCCGGTCACGGAGGACCCCAGCGCGATACCGACCGCGAGGCCGGTGCTGATCCAGGTCATGCCCTCGGTCAGCTTCGCGTGTGGTACGTGCGCCTCGATCAGGGCCATCGTGGTGATCATCGTGGGAGCGATGGCGAGGCCCGAGACGAAGAGCGCCACGGCCAGAAACGGAAGGTTCCCGGCCAGTAGGAGGGGGATCATACTCACGGCCATCGCACATACGCCCAGTATCCAGCGCAGTTCCGTCCGGCCTTTGAGGTGGAGCAGACCGAAGACGATGCCCGCGAGGCAGGATCCGGCCGCCCAGACGGCCAGGATGAAGCTTGCGGCGGACTTCTGGCCCTGCTCCTCGGCGAAGGCCAGCGTGGACACGTCGATGGAGCCGAAGATCGCGCCGGTCGCCACGAACGTGGCCGTCAGGACCTGGAGGCCGGGGGAGCGCAGGGCCGAGGTGCGGTTGCCGTCCAGCGCGCGCGGGTGCGGCGCGGGCTCGGTGGACCGCTGCGCGGTGAGCAGCCAGACGCCGACGAGCAGGCAGACGGCGGCGATCAGCGGACCGGCCTCGGGGAACCAGGTGGTGGACAGCCCGATGGCGAGGATCGGGCCGAAGATGAAGCACACCTCGTCGACGACGGACTCGAAGGAGTACGCGGTGTGCAGTTCGCGCGGGGAGTCGCGGTAGATGACGGTCCACCGGGCGCGGACCATCGACCCGACGCTGGGCACACAGCCCGCCACGGCCGCACAGACGAAAAGGGTCCAGTCGGGCCAGCCGTTCGCGGCGGCCACCAGCATCAGGGCGATCGCGGCCACGCAGACCAGGGTGGCGGGGCGGAGCACCGCCCGCTGCCCGTGCTGGTCCACCAGCCGGGACACCTGCGGGCCGACCACGGCCGCGGCGAGGGCGAGGGTGCCGGTCAGGGCGCTCGCCATGGCGTAGCGGCCGGTGATCTCGGAGATCATCGTCAGGATGCCGACGCCGACCATGGATATCGGCAGGCGGCCGATCAGGCCGGCGGCACTGAACCCCTTGGTGCCGGGGGCCGCGAAAATCGCGCGGTAGGGACTGGGCAAGGGGGGCCCTCCGTAAGGGACGTGATCGGCCCGTACAGGTTACGACGGCCGAAGAAGCACCGCACGGGAGAGTTTCCGCTGACCGGAACTTAGGGTCACCTTACCTGTGTCGGTGTCCGCCTCGCGGACAGGGTGGTTCTCTCCGGAGCGGCCCGGGTGGCAGGATTCGAGGCATGTCAGACCAGCTCCCCCCGCCCGCCGGCGGGCCCGCCGCCCCGTACGACGCCCTGCTGCTGCTGTCCTTCGGCGGCCCCGAGGGGCCCGACGACGTCGTGCCGTTCCTGGAGAACGTCACGCGCGGGCGGGGTATCCCGCGCGAGCGGCTCAAGGAGGTCGGGCAGCACTACTTCGGCTTCGGCGGGGTCAGCCCGATCAACGCGCAGAACCGCGCGCTGCTGGACGCGCTGCGCAAGGACTTCGCCGAGCACGGGCTGGACCTGCCGGTCTACTGGGGCAACCGCAACTGGGCCCCGTACCTGACCGACGTGATGCGGGAGATGGCCGCCGACGGACGCCGCCGCATCGCCGTGCTGGCCACCAGCGCCTACGCCTCGTACTCGGGCTGCCGGCAGTACCGCGAGAACCTCGCCGACGCCCTGGCCACCCTGGCCGAGGAGGGCGTGGAGCTCCCGCGGGTCGACAAGCTGCGGCACTACTTCAACCACCCCGGCTTCGTGGACCCCATGATCGAAGGCGTGGTGGCGGCGCTCGACGGGCTGCCCGAGGCGGTCCGGGAGGGCGCCCACCTCGCCTTCACCACCCACTCCATCCCGACCGCCGCGGCGGACACCTCCGGCCCCGTGGAGGACCACACCAGGGGCGGCGAGGGCGGCGCGTACGTCAAGCAGCACCTCGACGTCGCCCGGGTGATCGCGGACGAGGTCGCCGTGCGGACCGGTGTCGCGCGTCCCTGGGAGCTCGTCTACCAGTCCCGCAGCGGCGCCCCGCACATCCCGTGGCTGGAGCCCGACATCTGCGACCACCTGGAGGCCCTGCACGCCGCGGGCGCGCCCGCCGCGGTCATGGTGCCCATCGGCTTCGTCTCCGACCACATGGAAGTCCTGTACGACCTGGACACCGAGGCCACCGCCAAGGCGGCGGAACTGGGCCTGCCCGTCGCGCGTTCGGCGACCGTCGGAGCCGACCCGTCCTTCGCCGGGGCCGTACGCGAGCTCGTGCTGGAGCGTGCCGCCAAGGAGCGCGGGGAGCCGGCCGAGGAGTGCTGGGTGGGCCTGCTGGGCCAGAGTCACGACCTGTGCGCGGTGGGCTGCTGCCCGGCGCGCAGCCCCCGGCCGGCCGCCGCGGGCGCGGACAGCCCCTACTAGCGGGCACCCCTACTTGTGTAGCGGGCACCCCCTACCGGGGGGTGCGCCGTACCAGCCGTACGAGGAAGAGGAACCGTGATTTCCGAAGAGCTGAAGGCCGAGCTGCTGGATGTCGGCATGGAGGCCGCCCGGCAGGCCGGGGCTCTGCTGCGCGACGGACGGCCGGCCGACCTGGCGGTGGCGGCGACGAAGACCAGCCCCATCGACGTGGTGACCGAGATGGACATCGCGGCGGAGAAACTGATCACCGGCATCCTCGCCGAACGGCGGCCCGAGGACGGGCTGCTGGGCGAGGAAGGCGCGGACACCCCGGGGACGAGCGGGGTGCGCTGGGTCGTCGACCCGCTGGACGGGACCGTGAACTACCTCTACGGACTCCCCAGCTGGGGCGTGTCCATCGCCGCCGAGTACGGGGGCGAGACCGTGGTCGGCGTCGTGGCGGCGCCGATGCGCGGGGAGGTCTACCACGCGGTCCTCGGCGGCGGGGCCTGGCTGGGCACGGCCCGCCTCGCCTGCCGCCCGGCGGCCCCGCTGGACCAGGCGCTGGTCGGGACCGGCTTCGCCTACGTCCAGGCCCGGCGGGCGCACCAGGCCGACGTGGCGCAGCGGATCATCCCGCTGGTGCGGGACATCCGGCGGGGCGGCTCGGCGGCGCTGGACCTGTGCGACGTGGCCGCGGGGCGGCTGGACGGCTACTACGAGCGCGGCCTGAACCCCTGGGACCTGGCCGCCGGCGAGCTGATCGCCCGGGAGGCCGGGGCCGTGACCGGTGGCCGCCCGGGGCAGCCGGCCTCGGGCGAGCTGGCGCTCGCCGCCGGCCCGGCCGTCTTCGCCTCGCTCCAGCCGCTGCTGGAGGAAGCCGGGGCCTGGCACGACTGAGCGGCGGGGCGAACGCACGCGGACCCCGGCCGCCCGAGGGGGCGGCCGGGGTCCGCGTCGTCCTGGAGTCTGCGCTCGGCGACCGGGCAGGAGCCGGTCAGCAGCCGCTCAGCAGGCGGGTACGGCGGCCGTGACCGGGACACCGTGCTCGGCGGCCAAGCGCTGGAGGTCTTCCAGCTCCGCCTGTTCCACTTCCGCGAGGAAGTCGTCGCCCGTCTCACGGGCGTGCCTGAGATCCGACTGCGTGGCCCTGATGCGGTGCAGGAGACCCGCGGTGAATGCGTCCATGATGGGTTCGCCCCCTCTTCGTGGGTCGGCGGCGGCACGTGGCTATACCGCCGTCAGGGAGTGGATGGGGTGTCTTCACGTCCTCCCCTGCACCCTGGGCGCAGAAACCTCTGAAGGCCAAGGAATTCCCACTTCCGCCTCGTGAGCCCCTCCACGACCCGCCTTACAGCCGGTTTACGGCTGCAACGTGCAGGATGTACGACGCAAGACAGGTGTGCCCTTCAGGGCTCGGAGGAAGGAAACGACGTGCGCGTACTCGTCGTCGAGGACGAGCAGCTGCTCGCCGATGCGGTGGCCACCGGCCTGCGCCGGGAGGCCATGGCCGTGGACGTCGTGTACGACGGCGCCGCCGCCCTGGAGCGGGTCGGCGTGAACGACTACGACGTGGTCGTGCTCGACCGGGACCTCCCGCTCGTACACGGCGACGACGTGTGCCGGAAGATCGTCGAGCTCGGAATGCCCACCCGCGTACTGATGCTGACCGCCTCCGGTGACGTCAGCGACCGCGTGGAGGGTCTGGAGCTCGGGGCGGACGACTACCTGCCCAAGCCCTTCGCCTTCACCGAGCTGACCGCCCGCGTGCGAGCCCTCGGCCGGCGCACCACGGTCGCGCTGCCGCCCGTACTGGAGCGTGCCGGGATCAAGCTGGACCCGAACCGGCGCGAGGTGTTCCGCGAGGGCAGGGAGGTGCAGCTGGCCCCGAAGGAGTTCGCGGTGCTGGAGGTCCTCATGCGCAGCGAGGGGACCGTGGTGTCGGCCGAGCAGCTGCTGGAGAAGGCCTGGGACGAGAACACCGACCCGTTCACCAACGTGGTGCGCGTGACGGTGATGACCCTGCGCCGCAAGCTGGGCGAGCCGCCCGTCATCGTGACGGTGCCCGGCTCCGGATACCGGATCTGACCGCGTGGCGACCACCCCGGCGCCACCGGCGGCGCCACCGAAACCGACCTGGGACCCCGGCCAGCCCGAGGGTCCCTTCCCGTGGCTGAGGCCGACCATCCGGATACGCCTCACCCTGCTCTACGGCGGGATGTTCCTGATCGCGGGCATCCTGCTGCTGTCGATCATCTACCTGCTGGCGGCCCAGGCTCTGCGGCAGGGCAACGCGCTGCCGTTCCAGATCGTCGGCGGCCAGGTCAAGGTCACCAGCAGTTCCTGCCCCGGAGTGGTGGGCCTCGAACTGACGCCCGACCAGTTCAACGCCGCGATCGGCCAGTGCATCCTCGAACAGCGCAGGCACGCCCTGGACGACCTGCTGAGCCGCTCGCTGATGGCCCTGCTGGGCCTGAGCATCATCGCCTTCGCCTTCGGCTACGCGATGGCCGGCAGGGTGCTCTCGCCGCTGGGCAAGATCACCCGTACCGCCCGCCGGGTGGTCGGCTCCGACCTGACCCGGCGGATCGAGCTGGACGGGCCGGACGACGAGCTCAAGGAGCTCGCCGACACCTTCGACGAGATGCTCGACCGGCTGGAGCGGGCCTTCACGGCCCAGCAGCGGTTCGTCGCCAACGCCTCGCACGAGCTGCGGACCCCGCTGGCGATCAACCGGACCCTGCTGGAGGTGCACCTGTCCGACCCTGGCGCCCCGGTGGAGCTCCAGCAGCTCGGCAAGACCCTGCTCGCCACCAACGAGCGCAGCGAGCAGCTGGTCGAGGGCCTGCTGCTGCTGGCCCGCAGCGAGAACCAGATCGTCGAGCGCAAGCCCGTGGACCTGGCGGAGGTCGCCTCGCGCGCCGTCGACCAGGTGCGGGGCGAGGCCGAGGCCAAGGGCGTGGAGATCCGCGGCGAGCGCGAGCCGGCCGTCGTGCAGGGCAACGGCGTCCTGCTGGAGCGGATCGCTCTCAACCTGGTGCAGAACGCCGTCCGGTACAACGTGCCGGAGGACGGATGGGTGGAGGTCACCACCACCGCGCAGCACGATCAGGCGGTGCTCCTGGTATCGAACACGGGTCCCGTGGTTCCCGCGTACGAGGTGGACAACCTCTTCGAGCCGTTCAGGCGGCTGCGTACGGAGCGTACGGGCAGCGACAAGGGTGTCGGACTGGGCCTGTCGATCGCGCGCTCCGTGGCGCGCGCCCACGGCGGCAGGATCCAGGCGATGCCACGGGAAGGCGGTGGCCTCGTGATGCGTGTCACTCTGCCTTTGTGAGACCCCCCACCCCGTGTTCGCTTTTGGCTGAATGTGTGGCCTTTGAATCCATCCGCCCCTGTGTGATCGATCACAGTGGGTGGTGTCCGGCCCTGCGCGTTCGGTGACTCGGAGGCGGCCGGAACGCCCGGGAAGTCCGGGTTTCCGGCCCCTCGAATGGCGGGAAATACACGGGGTGGCGTTTGTGCAAGACGGCACCCGGACCGTGTACGGTCCCGGTCGTCATCCCAGCCAATCGCCCCTCCAGGTGGGCGGCTGGGTGTCGATTGAGTAACAGACCTTGATGTGAGGCAAAATCTCCGCCTCAGGTCGGGCACAAGTCCGGCCTCTCGTGCGTTACGTGCGCTGAGACACCGCTAACACCCAGAGGGGGAGAGCGAACAATGGCAACGGACTACGACACCCCGCGCAAGACGGACGACGACGTCGACAACGACAGCATCGAAGAGCTGAAGGCTCGACGCAATGAGAAGTCGTCCTCGTCCGTCGACATGGACGAATTCGATTCGGCCGAGAGCCTGGAGCTTCCCGGTGCGGACCTCTCCAACGAGGAGCTGGCCGTCCGGGTCCTGCCCAAGCAGGCCGACGAGTTCACCTGCATGAGCTGCTTCCTGGTGCACCACCGCAGCCAGCTGGCGCGTGAGAAGAACGGTCAGCCGATCTGTCGCGACTGCGACTGAGAGGCGTCGGCCGTGGCTGGCTCCACACCCTTTCGGAAGCGCCGCTTCCGAAAGCCGGGTGATCCGGCGGAGACGCAGGTGGTGACCACGGACCCGGAGACGGGCACCGAAGCCCCCGGCGGCTCCGCCAGTGCGGCGCTCGTCGTGCCCTCCGCCGCCGCCCCGGCGGCGTCGGACACGGAGCCCGGCGAGGAATCCCGGCGCGGCCCCGGGGGCCGTCGCCTGCAAGCCGTCAGGAACGGTGTGCGCAAGGGCGGCGAAGGCGTGCGCGGCGCCGCCCTCTACATCACCGACAGGATCATCGAGAACGCACCGCGCGTTCCGGTCCGGGACCTCGCGACGCTGCGCGCGCAGTTCCCCGGCCTAGGCCCCGACCAGCTCGCAGACAAGCTGATCTCGGGCGCCACCGCCGCCTCGGCGACCGTCGGGGCGAGCATCGGTGCGGCGGCCATGCTGCCCGTGCCGCCCGCGATGCCCGCCGAACTCGCGGCGGAGATCACCGGCGTCGCGGCCATCGAGCTGAAGCTCATCGCGGAACTCCACGAGGTCTACGGCCAGCGGCCGCACGGCAACCTCAAGGAGCGCACGTTCGCCTACCTGACCGCGTGGACGGAAGAACGCGGGGTCGACCTGACCAAGCCCACGACGCTGAACGCGGCGCTCGGCGGGCAGATGAAGCGCGAACTGCGCCAGCAGATCGTGAAGCGGATGATCCGCAGCCTGCCGAACCTCATGCCGTTCATGGTGGGCGCGGCGGTCGGAGCGGTCATGAACCGCCGCGGCACCCGCAAACTCGCCGAGAAGGTCCGTGGGGACCTGCGCAGGCAGGCGGTGGCCTGGGAGGCCCTGCGCGCCCTGCCGCCCCTGGAGCGGCCCGTGGAGCCCCTTCCCGAGGCGACCAGGGCCGCCCTTGAGGGGCCGGAGTACTTCACGCGCGGCTGACGCCGTCCGCGGGCCCCGCCGAGGGCCCGGCGGGATCAGGCCGCCCGCGCCGCGCGCAGGGCCGAGACCAGGGCCTGCGGCTCACGGGTGGAGACGTAGACGTACGGAGTCGGGTCGGCGGGGTCGGTGACCTCGACGCGGACCGCCGTCGGCACGTAGCTGCGCATCAGCATGAAGGCCCGGGTGTCCGCCTTGTACGTCCGCCAGGCGCGGGCCTCCTCGGCGTCCAGGATCTCGGGCTCGCCCAGCGCCGACACCGGGATCCGCGCGTCGCCGACGGCCAGCGCCCCGTTCACCACGCGTACGCGTGCGGAGCCGTACGAACTCACCAGCAGCCCCGCCAGCGCGGTGCCTCCGACCAGGCCGGCCAGCAGCGGCAGCGTGCCCAGGGGCAGCAGCATCAGCGCGCCCGCGAGGCCGGTCAGTACGGCGATGCCCCACCAGGAGCGGGGGGCGGTCAGGCGTTCGTCGTGGTGCGCGGTGGAGAGCTGCATGCGCTCAAGCCTGCCACGAGGCGACCGACGGGTAGCCGCGCGGGTAAGGTCTGCGGCTGTGAGTGGACGAAACACTGCGCTGACGCCCCCGGCCGATGCCGCCGCACCGGTCCGGCATCCCGACGCGCCGGCCCCCGGCGAACTCCTCGGTGCCCACTACGAGCACTGCTTCGGCTGCGGCGGGAGCCAGCCGCACGGCCTGCACCTGGAGGCCCGGGCCGGCGACGGTGTGCGCGTCACCGCCGAGTTCACCGTCAAGCCCGCCCACCAGGGTGCCCCCGGGCTCGCCCATGGCGGGGTGCTCGCCACCGCACTCGACGAGACGCTGGGCTCGCTGAACTGGCTGCTGCGCGTCATCGCCGTGACGGGACGGCTGGAGACGGACTACGTGCGGCCGGTGCCCGTGGACACCGTGCTGTACCTGGAGGCCGAGGTCACCGCCGTCGCCGGCCGGAAGATCTACTGCACGGCCGTGGGCCGGATAGGCGGGCCCGAGGGCCCGGTCGCGGTCCGCGCCGACGCGCTCTTCATCGAAGTGAAGGTCGACCACTTCATCGACAACGGTCGGCCCGAGGAGATCCAGGCGGCCATGGCCGACCCGGACCAGGTCAGGCGCGCACGCGCCTTTGAGGTGAACCCCTGATGTCCCTGAACCACAACGGATCCCGCCATGAGGTCGACGTGCTGATCCGCCGCGTCGACCCGGAGGTTCCCATTCCGGCGTACGGGCACCCCGGTGACGCCGGCTGCGACCTGGTGACCACCGAGGCCGCGGTGCTGGAGCCCGGCGAGCGCGCTGTGCTGCCCACCGGGGTGTCGATCGCCCTGCCCGACGGGTACGCGGCCTTCGTGCACCCGCGGTCGGGTCTGGCCGCACGCTGCGGGCTCGCGCTCGTGAATGCCCCGGGGACGGTGGATGCCGGGTACCGTGGAGAGATCAAGGTGATCGTGGTCAATCTCGACCCTCGCGAGAGCGTCCGGTTCGAGCGTTTCGACCGCATTGCCCAGCTGGTTGTCCAGCGGGTCGAGAAGGTGCGCTTCCACGAGGTGGCGGAACTTCCCGGCTCGGCCCGGGCCGAGGGGGGTTTCGGCTCCACCGGCGGTCATGCGGCCGTGGCCGGATCCGGGGCTGGTCAGCAGGGTGGGAATGGCTACGCTTCGGTCGTAACCGACCGGGAAGGACAGTGACGTGTTCGGACGTCGCAAGAAGAACGACTCCGCCCATGACGGCGGCGCGGCCGAGCAGGTCGTAGACGGCGTCGCCGCCGCTGAGCAGGACGACGCGGGCGAGCCGGACGGCGCTGCCGCGCCGCGCCGGATCAACCTGCCCCCCGCCCCGCGCCCTGACGGCCCCTGGGACGTCTCCGAGGTGCTCGGGAACCCGGCCGACGGCCGGGTCGACCTGGGCGGCATCTTCGTACCCGGTGTCGACGGCATGGAACTGCGCGTCGAGGTCGCCGGGGACGCGATCGTGGCCGCCACCGTGGTCCTGGGCGACAGTGCCGTGCAGCTGCAGGCCTTCGCCGCGCCCAAGAAGGAGGGCATCTGGGGCGAGGTCCGCGACGAGATCGCCGCGGGCATCACCCAGCAGGGCGGCATCATCGACGAGGTCCAGGGCGCCCTGGGCTGGGAGCTGCGCGCGCAGGTGCCCGTCCCGCTGCCGGACGGGCAGACCGGCGCCCAGCTGGTCCGCTTCGTCGGCGTCGACGGCCCGCGCTGGTTCCTGCGCGGCGTGATCTCCGGCCAGGGCGCGGTGCGCCCCGAGTCGGCGGGTGTGCTGGAGCAGATCTTCCGGGACACCGTCGTCGTCCGCGGCGACGGCCCGATGGCCCCGCGCGACCCGATCGTCCTGAAGCTGCCGAACGACGCCCAGATGGTGCCGGACGGTGTGCAGACGGAGGAGCAGGAGGGCTCCCGCTTCGGCGGCGGTATGGGCCAGCTTGAGCGAGGCCCGGAGATCACCGAGGTCCGCTGACCCCGGTGCGGCCCCCGCGCGGCCCCCGTGCACAGGGGGGTGCGACGTTTCTTCGGCCGGTGGGCCCCACCCCGGCGGGGTGGGGCCCAACGGAGTTCGCGCGCTGTGTCCGCCCGGCCCGGCGCCGCACCGCACTCCGCGACAGAGAACCTCGGGGATCCGTAAGGGATCCGTCAGGGATCGGTCCCGGGGTCGCGATCGGTACGTGCGCCGCCCGCCCGTCCCCGAGAATGAGCCCATGGGACGCGGCAAGCTCAGGATCTATCTCGGCGCGGCGCCCGGCGTGGGCAAGACCTACGCGATGCTCTCCGAGGGGCGCCGCCGAGTGGAGCGGGGCGCGGACTGCGTCGTCGGCTACGTCGAGCACCACGGGCGGCCGCGTACGGAAGCCATGCTCCACGGCCTCGAACAGGTGGACCGCAAGCCCCTCGCCCACCGCGGCTCCTCCTTCGACGAGATGGACGTGGACGCGGTCCTCGAACGCGGGCCGGCCATAGCGCTCGTGGACGACCTCGCGCACACCAACGTCCCCGGCTCGCGCAACGCCAAGCGCTGGCAGGACGTGGAGGAGCTGCTGCGGGCCGGCATCGACGTCGTGTCCACGGTCAACATCCAGCACCTGGAGTCGCTGGGGGACGTGGTCGAGTCGATCACCGGGGTGCGGCAGCGGGAGACCGTGCCCGACGAGGTCGTCCGCCGGGCCGACCAGGTGGAACTGGTCGACATGTCCCCGCAGGCGCTGCGCCGGCGGATGGCGCACGGGAACATATACAGGCCCGAGAAGGTCGACGCGGCCCTCTCCCACCACTTCCGGCCCGGCAACCTCACGGCCCTGCGCGAGCTGGCGCTGCTGTGGGTCGCCGACCGGGCGGACGAGTACCTCCAGCAGTACCGGAGCGAGCACGGTATCCGCTCGACCTGGCAGGCGCGGGAGCGGATCGTCGTCGGGCTCACCGGCGGCCCCGAGGGACGGACGCTGATCCGGCGCGCCTCGCGGATGGCGGCCAAGGGCTCGGGCAGCGAGATCCTCGCCGTCCACATCGCCCGCGGCGACGGCCTGACAGCGGCCGCGCCGACGGAGCTCGCGGTCCAGCGGACGCTGGTCGAGGACCTTGGCGGAACGTTTCACCATGTCATCGGCGACGACATCCCCGACGCCCTGGTCGCCTTCGCGCGCGGGGTCGACGCCACCCAGATCGTGCTCGGCTCCAGCCGACGCCGCTCGTGGCAGTACGTCTTCGGACCCGGTGTCGGCGCGAGCGTGGCCCGCGACCCGGGACCCGACCTCGACGTCCACATCGTCACGCACGACGAGGTCGCCAAGGGACGCGGCCTGCCCCTGCCCCTGGCCCTGCCCCTGGCCCCCTTTGCCGCCCGCCTCGGGCGCGGCCGGAGCCTCGCCGGCTGGGTCGTCGGCACGGTCCTCCCGGTACTCCTGTGCCTCCTGCTCACGCACACCGCCGCGGACCTCGGCATCGCCAACGACATGCTGCTCTTCCTGGCGCTCACCGTGGCGGCCGCCCTGCTGGGCGGGCTCTGGCCGGCCCTGGCCTCCGCCGCCGTCGCCTCGCTGCTGCTGAACTACTACTTCGCGCCGCCGCTGCACGGGTTCACCGTCTCCGACCCCAGGGACATCGTCGCCATCGCCGTCTTCTTCGGCGTGGCCGTCTCGGTGGCCTCGGTGGTGGACCTGGCCGCCCGGCGCACCCACCAGGCGTCCCGGCTGCGCGCCGAGTCCGAGATCCTCTCCTTCCTCGCCGGGAGGGTGCTGCGGGGAGAGACCACCCTGGACGCGCTGCTGCAGCGGGTACGCGAGACCTTCGCCATGGAGTCGGTGGCGCTGCTGGAACGGGCGGACGAGCGGGAGCCCTGGAAAAGGGCCGGCAGCGTCGGCCCCCGCCCGGTGGCCCGGCCCGAGGACGCCGATGTGGACATGTCCGTCGGGGACCACATGGCGCTCGCCCTGTCCGGGCGGGTCCTGCCCGCCGAGGACCGCCGGGTGCTCGGTGCCTTCGCCGCCCAGGCCGCCGTGGTCCTGGACCGCCGGCGACTGGTCGGCGAGGCCGAGGAGGCCCGCCGGCTGGCCGAGGGCAACCGGATCCGGACCGCCCTGCTGGCCGCCGTCAGCCATGACCTGCGCACCCCGCTTGCCTCCATCAAGGCCTCCGTGACCTCGCTGCGCTCCGACGACGTGGAGTGGTCCGAGGCGGATCGCGCCGAGCTGCTGGAGGGCATCGAGGACGGCGCCGACCGCCTCGACCACCTGGTGGGCAACCTGCTGGACATGTCGCGCCTGCAGACCGGGGCCGTCACCCCGCTGATCCGGGAGATCGACCTCGACGAGGTGGTCCCGATGGCGCTGGGCGGCGTGCCGGAGGACAGCGTGCTGCTGGACGTGCCCGAGTCGCTGCCGATGGTGGCGGCGGACCCCGGACTGCTGGAACGCGCCGTGGCCAACGTCGTCGAGAACGCCGTCAAGTACAGCCCGGCCGGGGCGCCGGTACTGGTGGCGGCCAGCAGCCTCGGCGACCGGGTCGAGGTCCGGGTCGTCGACCGCGGGCCCGGGGTGCCCGACGAGGCCAAGGACCGGATCTTCGCCCCCTTCCAGCGGCACGGGGACGCCCCGCGCGGAGCCGGAGTGGGCCTCGGGCTGGCCGTCGCCCGCGGCTTCACGGAGTCCATGGCCGGCACGCTCGCCGCCGAGGACACCCCCGGCGGCGGGCTGACCATGGTGCTGACCCTGCGCGCGGTCCCCCGCGGCCGCGCGGCGGCCCGGGGCACAGTGGACCGCGACGAGGGCGGGGGCGGAGGCGGGGACGAACTCGGAGCCGTCGGCGCGGACGCACGCCAGACCCCTGGCGCGGACGCGGTGCAGACCCCGGGCGCGGACGCAGTGCAGAACGGTCACGGCCGTGACCGGAGGACGAATGTGAAGACGCGACAGAAGGCAGGATCCCGATGACCCGGGTGCTGGTGGTGGACGACGAGCCGCAGATCGTCCGAGCCCTTGTGATCAACCTGAGGGCACGCGCGTACGAGGTCGACGCCGCCGCCGACGGTGCGAGCGCTCTGGAGCTCGCGGCGGCCCGCCACCCCGACGTGGTCGTCCTCGACCTCGGGCTCCCGGACATGGACGGGGTGGAGGTGATCAAGGGGCTGCGCGGCTGGACCCGCGTGCCCATCCTGGTCCTCTCCGCCCGGCACAGCTCCGACGAGAAGGTCCAGGCCCTGGACGCGGGCGCCGACGACTACGTGACCAAGCCCTTCGGCATGGACGAGCTGCTGGCCAGGCTGCGCGCCGCCGTCCGCCGGGCGGAACCGGCCGCCGGTGCGGGAGAGAGCGAGGTCATCGTGGCGACCGAGGGCTTCACGGTGGACCTGGCCGCCAAGAAGGCGGTGCGCGAAGGGCGTGACGTACGGCTGACGCCCACCGAGTGGCACCTGCTGGAGGTCCTGGTCCGTAACGACGGCAAGCTGGTCGGCCAGAGGCAGCTCCTCCAGGAGGTCTGGGGGCCTTCGTACGGCACCGAGACGAACTACCTGCGGGTCTACATGGCCCAGTTGCGGCGCAAGCTGGAGGCGGATCCCTCGCACCCGCGGCACTTCATCACCGAACCGGGCATGGGATACCGCTTCGAGAGGTAGTCGGCGCGCCGGTAGGCTTTCAGGTATGAGTGCTGAACCGCGTCCCGAGAAGCCCGCGAAGCCGGCCAGGCCGGCGGGCCGGTTCCGCCGGATGATCGAGCGGCTGTCGACCTCGCAGGAGGAGCTGCACTCCGCGGAGCTGCAGGAGGACGCAGAAGCCGCGGGCTGTACGAGGATCTGCGACTGCGACGACCGCCAGATAGTCAAGGTGACCGGCACCCTGCGTACGGTCACCCTCCGCCCGCGCGCCGGCGTCCCCGCCCTGGAGGCCGAGCTGTTCGACGGCTCCGGCGCAGTGGACGTCGTCTGGCTCGGGCGTCGCTCGATCGTGGGAATCGAGCCCGGACGACGCATGATCGCCTCCGGGCGGATCTCGCTGAGCCACGGCCGTCGGGTGCTGTTCAACCCGAAGTACGAACTCCGACCGCTCGGACAGGAGCAGTAACCGGCGATGTCACTCGACAAACCGACCAACCCGGAGCCCGGCGCCGAGTCGTCCGCGGACCAGCCCACGGACCAGTCCACGGACCAGAAGGCCGTGACGCAGGCGGCGCTGTTCGACGCGTTCGGAGGTGTCCGGGGCACCATCGAGACGATGCTCCCCGGGCTGCTCTTCGTCATGATCTACACGGTCAACAAGGACGTGAAGATGTCCGCCATCGCGGCGGGCGCGGTCGCCGTGCTGCTGGTGATCGTGCGGCTGCTGCGCAAGGACACGGTGAAGCACGCCTTCAGCGGGGTCTTCGGCGTGGGCGTGGGCGTGGCCTTCGCCCTGTTCACGGGCAGCGCGAAGGGCTTCTACCTGCCGGGCATGATCTACGGCGTGGGCCTGGGCGTGGCCTTCACAATCTCGGCACTGGTGGGCTTCCCGCTGCTGGGCGTGATCCTCGGTCCGGTCTTCAAGGAGAACCTGTCCTGGCGCACCCGCAACCCGGGGCGAAAGAAGGCGTACACGAAGGCCAGCCTGGCCTGGGGGCTGATCTTCCTCGCCAAGTACGCGATCCTCTTCCCGCTGTACTGGTGGGGCGACGCGACGCAGCTGGGGTGGGTGCTGATCGCGCTGAAGCTCCCGCCGATGGTGCTCGCGGTGTACTTCACCTGGGTCTTCCTGGCGAAGGCGCCGCCGCCGATCGACGTCATCGCCGAGTGGGAGGCCAAGGAGGCCGCCGAGGAGGCCCGCAAGGCACCGTCCCACCGAAAGGCGTGACCGGCCGGCGGACATCGTCAGGCGAACCGGCCCCAAGCCCGCTCCCAGCCCTCGGCGCCACTGCGGAACCCCGGGCCTGGGGCAGGGCCGAGGCCGGCGCCCGGTACGACGACCGCGCCCCGCAGGGCTGTGGCGGGGAAGCACGAAGGGGGCGCGCCCCCTTCGTGCTTCGACCGTGTCCGCAGGACGAGGACTAGCGGCGGGCCTGGAGGATGTCCTCCAGCTGCTCCTCGCGGGCCTGGGCCGCCACGAAGAGGAGCTCGTCGCCCGGCTCCAGGGTCTCCTCGCCGTGCGGGGTCAGCACCCGGTTGCCCCGGATGATCGTGACCAGCGAGGTGTCCTCGGGCCAGCTGAGCTCGCTGATCTGCCGACCCGCGACCGAGGAGTCGGCCGGCAGGGTCAGCTCGACCAGGTTGGCGTCGCCGTGGCTGAAGCGCAGCAGCCGTACCAGGTCGCCGACGCTCACGGCCTCCTCGACCAGGGCCGACATCAGGCGCGGCGTGGAGACCGCGACGTCCACGCCCCAGGACTCGTTGAAGAGCCATTCGTTCTTGGGGTTGTTGACGCGGGCCACCACCCGCGGGACCCCGTACTCGGTCTTCGCGAGCAGCGAGACGACGAGGTTGACCTTGTCGTCACCGGTCGCCGCGATGACCACGTTGCAGCGCTGCAGAGCCGCCTCGTCCAGCGAGGTGATCTCGCAGGCGTCGGCCAGCAGCCACTCGGCCTGCGGCACCCGCTCCACCGAGATGGCGGTCGGCGCCTTGTCGACCAGGAGCACCTCGTGGCCGTTCTCCAGCAGCTCGCCCGCGATGGAGCGGCCCACCGCGCCTGCCCCGGCGATAGCGACCCTCATGCGTGTGCCTCCTCAGGCCCCTCGGAGAAAGCCGCCTCGACCGTGTCGATCTCGTCCGTGCGCATCATCACGTGGACGAGGTCGCCCTCCTGCAGCACCGTCTGCGACGTCGGCAGCATGGCCTCGCCCAGCCGGGTGAGGAACGCGACACGCACGCCGGTCTCGTCCTGGATCCTGCTGACCTTGTGCCCGATCCAGGCGGGGGAGGTGTGCACCTCGGCGAGCTGGACGCCGCCGCTCGGGTCCCGCCACAGCGGCTCGGCGCCCGAAGGGAGCAGCCGGCGCAGCATCTGGTCGGCGGTCCACCGCACGGTGGCGACGGTGGGGATGCCCAGGCGCTGGTAGACCTCGGCGCGCTTGGGGTCGTAGATGCGCGCGGCGACGTTCTCGACGCCGAACATCTCCCGGGCCACCCGCGCGGCGATGATGTTGGAATTGTCACCACTGCTGACGGCCGCGAACGCGCCCGCGTCCTCGATTCCCGCCTCCCGCAGGGTGTCCTGGTCGAAGCCGACCCCGGTGACGCGGCGGCCGCCGAAACCGGCGCCGAGCCGGCGGAATGCGGTGGGGTCCTGGTCGACGACTGCGACCGTATGCCCCTGCTGTTCCAGGGTTTGCGCGAGGGCGGAGCCCACTCTTCCGCAACCCATGATGACGATGTGCACGGCCGTCCTTCCGGCTGTCAGCGACTCGCTGGTTCCCAGCCTCATTGCATCTCTGGTTTAACAGGGTCTCAGACCATGGCCCAAGCTACACACGGGCGGTCACGGGTGAGGCCTCTTGTCCGCTTCTCGGGACGCACCCGAGCCGACCTGGGCACATCCGGGGCGCATCCGCGACGAATGAGCGGCACGTCAGCGACACGCCCGCGGCGCACTCGTGGTGCGCTCGTGGTGCGCTCGGGGAGGAAATGCGGCGGGATTGCGGGATGAGGGGGTGGGGGTTCGTCAGTCCGATTTCGAACGCTTACGATCCTCTGCGTGTCCAAACTGACCGACGTGCCCAAACGGATCCTGATCGGCCGGGCGCTACGCAGCGACCGCCTCGGGGAAACACTCCTTCCCAAGCGGATCGCCCTTCCCGTCTTCGCGTCCGACCCTCTCTCCTCGGTGGCCTACGCCCCGGGCGAAGTCCTGCTGGTCCTGTCGATCGCGGGTGTGTCCGCGTACCAGTACAGCCCCTGGATCGCCCTCGCGGTCGTGGTGCTGATGTTCACGGTGGTCGCCTCCTACCGGCAGAACGTCCACGCCTACCCCAGCGGCGGCGGCGACTACGAGGTGGCCAACACCAACCTCGGCCCCAAGGCGGGACTGACCGTGGCGAGCGCCCTGCTCGTCGACTACGTCCTGACCGTCGCCGTGTCGATTTCCTCCGGAGTGGAGAATCTCGGCTCCGCGGTGCATTTCGTCATCGAGCACAAGGTGCTCTCGGCGATCGTCATGATCCTTCTGCTCACGCTGATGAACCTGCGCGGCGTGAAGGAGTCGGGCAAACTTTTCGCGATCCCGACCTATGTCTTTGTCGCCGCGGTCTTCGTCATGATCGGCTGGGGTGCCTGGAAGGGCATCGTCCTCGGCGAGACCATGTCGGCACCGACGGCCGACTTGGAGATCGAACCCGAGCAGAAGGGCCTCGCCGGCTTCGCGATGGTCTTCCTGCTGCTGCGCGCCTTCTCCTCGGGCTGCGCCGCACTTACGGGCGTCGAGGCCATCAGCAACGGCGTCCCCGCCTTCCGCAAGCCCAAGAGCAAGAACGCCGCGAGCACCCTCGCCCTCATGGGCGGCCTGGCGGTCACCATGTTCTGCGGCATCATCGGCCTGGCCATGGCCACCGACGTGCGCATGGCCGAGAACCCCGCCGTGGACCTGCTGGACAACGGTGTCCCGGTCGGCGCCGAGTACGTCCAGGACCCGGTGATCTCCCAGGTCGGCGAGGCCGTCTTCGGCGACGGCAGCATCCTGTTCATCCTGCTGGCCACGGCCACCGCGCTGGTCCTCTTCCTGGCCGCGAACACCGCGTACAACGGCTTCCCGCTGCTCGGCTCGATCCTCGCGCAGGACCGCTACCTGCCGCGCCAGCTGCACACGCGCGGCGACCGGCTCGCCTTCTCCAACGGCATCGTGCTCCTCGCCGGCGCCGCCATACTGCTCGTCTGGATCTACGACGCGGACTCGACCAAGCTGATCCAGCTGTACATCGTCGGCGTGTTCGTTTCCTTCACGCTGAGCCAGATCGGCATGGTCCGGCACTGGAACCGGCACCTGAGGACCGAGCGCGACGCCGCCGCCCGCCGTCGCATGCACCGCTCCCGCGCGATCAACACCTTCGGCGCCTTCTTCACCGGCATGGTCCTGGTCGTCGTCCTGGCCACCAAGTTCACCCACGGCGCCTGGGTCGCCCTGCTCGGCATGGTGATCTTCTACGGCACGATGACCGCGATCCGGAAGCACTACGACCGGGTGTCCGCCGAGATCGCCGCAGCCGAGGGCCCCAGCGACGACAGCGTGCGCCCCTCCCGCGTCCACTCGATCGTCCTGGTCTCCAAGGTGCACAAGCCCACGCTGCGCGCCCTCGCCTTCGCCAAGCTCACCCGCTCCGACACCCTCGAAGCGGTCAGCATCAGCGTCGACACGGCCGAGACCAAGGCACTGCGCGAGGAGTGGGACCGGCGCGGGATCAACGTCCCCCTCAAGATCCTCGACTCGCCGTACCGCGAGATCACCCGCCCGGTCGTCGAGTACGTCAAGGGCCTGCGCAGCGAGAACCCGCGCGACGCGGTCAGCGTGTACATCCCGGAGTACGTCGTCGGCCGCTGGTGGGAGCACCTGCTGCACAACCAGAGCGCGCTGCGCCTCAAGGGCCGGCTGCTCTTCACCCCCGGTGTGATGGTCACCTCGGTGCCTTACCAGCTCGAATCCTCGGAGCTCGCCAAGCGGCGGGCGAAGAAGCGCCAGGACTGGAACGCCCCGGGCTCGGTGCGCCGCGGTCCGGTGGACACCCCGCGCTCTGCGAAGGCGCCGACCGACAAGGGCTGAACGGGTCGGTGAAAGGGTTGGTGAACGGCCGGACGAGATCCACGTAAACTGGTGGGTCGGTCGTCCGGCCGTTCACTTTTTTTGGTCTTTCTTATCCTTGGAGCCTCCCCGCCATGACGGAGCAGAACGAGAAGCAGTCACTGGTCGGGGAGGAGTACGAGGTAGAGGTCGGCCCCGTCGCGCACGGCGGCCACTGCATCGCCCGGACCTCCGAGGGCCGGGTCCTGTTCGTCCGCCACACCCTGCCCGGCGAGAAGGTCGTCGCGAAGGTCACCGAGGGCGATGCGGACTCCCGCTTCCTGCGCGCCGACGCGATCACCGTGCTCGACGCCTCCAAGGACCGCGTCGAGGCCCCGTGCCCGTACGCAGGCCCCGGCAAGTGCGGTGGCTGTGACTGGCAGCACGCCAAGCCGGGCGCGCAGCGCCGGCTCAAGGGCGAGGTCGTCGCCGAGCAGCTGAAGCGGCTCGCCGGGCTCACCGCGGAGGAGGCCGGCTGGGACGGCACCGTCATGCCCGCCGAGGGAGACAAGCTGCCGGCCGGGCAGGTGCCGCAGTGGCGCACGCGCGTGCAGTACGCCGTGGACGAGGACGGCACCGTCGGCCTGCGCAAGCACCGCTCGCACGAGATCGAGCCGATCGACCACTGCATGATCGCGGCGCCGGGTGTCAGCGAGCTCGGCATCGAGAAGCAGGACTGGCCCCAGATGGCCACGGTCGAGGCCATCGCCGCCTCCGGCTCCCAGGACCGCCAGGTCGTCCTCACCCCGCGTCCGGGCGGCCGCCTCCCCCTGGTCGAGCTCGACAGGCCGGTCTCGGTCCTGCGGGTCGAGGAGAAGGACGGCGGGGTCCACCGGGTCCACGGCCGCCCCTTCGTACGGGAGCGCGCGGACGGCCGTACGTACCGGGTGGGCATGGGCGGCTTCTGGCAGGTCCACCCGCAGGCCGCGGACACCCTGATCAAGGCCGTCATGCAGGGCCTGATGCCGCGCAAGGGCGAGATGGCCCTCGACCTGTACTGCGGCGTCGGCATCTTCGCCGGGGCCCTCGCCGAGCGCCTCGGCGAGACGGGCGCCGTCCTGGGCATCGAGTCCACGAAGCGCGCGGTGGAGGACGCCCGGCACAACCTGGCGGACTTCCCCCGGGTCCGCATCGAACAGGGCAAGGTCGAGACGGTCCTCCCGAAGACCGGCATCACGGAGTGCGACCTGGTCGTCCTGGACCCCCCGCGCGCGGGCGCGGGCAAGCAGACGGTCCGCCACGTGGCGTCCCTCTCGCCCCGCCGCATCGCCTACGTGGCCTGCGACCCGGCGGCCCTGGCCCGCGACCTGGCGTACTTCGCGGAAGCCGGCTACAAGCCCCGCACCCTCCGCGTCTTCGACCTCTTCCCGATGACCCATCATGTCGAGTGCGTCGCGATCCTTGAGCCCGCCGAAAAGGGCCGCTGACCTGCAGGTTTGGCGAGTGTGCATGGTGGGCGCTATGTGCGTTACGGGCGATATCTTGACGCATATCTGACGCATGTGACGCACGTTTGACGCACGAACGGCCGACATCCTGATGGCCCGTCACCTTGACTTTCAGGCTGCTGGGCGGACACTCGCTGTGTGGAGGCGGCCCCCATAAAGGGGTGATGAGGCGGGCTGCCGCGGGGATGGCCAGTCCTGCCCCGTAGTTTCCTGGCCGTAACGTTCCGTGATGCTCGGCGGGTGTGGGCGCCGGTCTGGTGCTCGACGGCTACCACGGGCTCGTTCTGCGCAGCACTGTCAGTGGCAAGTGCCATGGTGTGTGGGAGGGGTTCGTTGCGAAGTCGGGGGTGCCGTGGCGTTCGAGTGGGAACGGATCAGCCAGCCGCATTTTGACCGTGTCGTGGAGGCGTTGGTGCACAGACATTCACCAACACTGCGGTGCTGTGGAGGCCGATCCCGCCCGCGTCAGAGACCTGTGCTGCAGTCTCCGTAGCCTTCCTCGGTGAGGACGGCAGCGTGCAGGCGTCGTACTCGGGTGGACTGAAAGCGCGGGGTTCCGGCTCCTTCGGGAGCTCGATCGAGGTGGACCTGCCTGGTGCGCTGCTTCGACTGCTGAGCCCGTTCGATGAATCGGCTCCTGGGAGGCTCGCGTATCAATTCGATCTTGCCGGGCTCAGTCCCGCAGAGGCGCTGACGGTGCTGCGGCTGCGCCGACGCCTTTCGCTCGGGGGCGACTTCCGAGTGATGATCGACGGCCACCTCGCAGGGGCGGGACGCCTGCCGATGAGCGGCACCGCAGACGATCTCCGCCGCTGGGCACAGCTACAGCTGTTCCTGGAGGACCTTGAGGTGGTCCAGCGATACTGCGATCAGGACTTCCCCATCCCCGCCGACATGCCGATGACCGACCGAATTGCTCTGCCAATGGCCCGTCTCCTAGAAGAACCAGGCGGTGGTGGCGAGGCGCCGGGCAGCGGGTGGGCGAGCCAGGTGCCGGTGAGGTCGATGAGGGCTGCGGCGGCCCACCACCACGGCCGCGGCCGGAGCCGACCGCCGCGCCGGCGAACCACAGCGGGCCGTCATCCAGATCAGGGTGCGGCGGAAGTGTTCGCACAGCGCGTCGGTGCGGGCGGCCAGGGCTGTCACCGAGCCGGCGAAGAAGAGGATGGCGAGGAGTGGGATCACGAACGCCCACGCCCGGTCGTCGAAGGCCTCGGGGATCGCGGCGTTCATGAAGAGCCCGAGGCCCATGACGATGACGATCATCCATCGGCTGACCTGGCGGTGGACGTCGAGGAAGGTGGCCACCTAGCTGGTGTAGGCCCAGGTGCCGACGACGGCGATCAGCAGGACGGCGGTTTCTGCGGCGCCGCGTCAGTTGAGGTGGTCGAGGAGGTGGGGGGAGAGTTGGGAGACCGCGAAGACGAAGACGAGGCCGTAGAGAGCTCCAGCGGCGAGACGACCCGCCGCAGTCGCAGTCGCAGTCGCAGGGCTGGGGAAGGCTGCTCATGGCGGTATCTCCTACGCCTCGTTTCGGACGGGGCCCGGGGCGTGCGGGCCGGGCGGTGAACATGGGTGCCCGTCCGGTGCGCGGCTGTAACGCGGCTGTGGCCCGCCTGGGCCTGCGCCGCCCGGTATACCCGGGGTCAAGACGGGTATTACATCGCGTACCAGACTCTCAGGCGCCGAGTTCGTCGCAGAGGGCGGCGTACGCCGCAAGGTGGTCCGGGTTGCTGCGGAACCTGCCCAGGCCGATCACGTCGAACTCGTCTGCAGTGGCCGTCGCCATCACGCCGAGTGCCGCCAGTGCCTGGTTGATCGACGCCCCGTCAGGTGACAGTCTTTCCTCGCCGTCGAACGCGACCGCCCACTGGCGGCCCGCCCCGCCGAAGTACTCGGTCTGGACAATGGCGAACCGAGGCCTGTGCCCGCCGGTCACCTCGCGGACGAGGTCGTGCAGCACCGCCTCGCTCGGGAATGTCACACTCTCCGCAAGGATCCCATCGGGCACGTCGAGCTGCGCGTCGTTGCCTCGCGTTGCAGCCCAATAGGCGGAGAAGTAGTGGTCGATCGGGAACACGCTGATGTCCTCGTACGTGAGCGTGGCACGCAGCCCCAACGACCCGGCCCACTGGGTGTCGACCTGTCCGGCCACGACGAGGGCGCAGATAGTGTGGGACATGCGAGGCATGGTATCCGGCGGAGCGAGCGGCCAACGGGAGTTGAGGGCCTTGAGCGAGGAAATCGCAGGCGCGGCGCAGGAGTTCGAGCGTTCGGCGGGTCGACTTCGGAGTGGGTTGATGGCCGTCGCGGCCGACGTCGCGCCAGGCGTGCAACCTGAGGTCGAGGAGAGCGTCAAGGAACGGCGGACCACGCACGGGTCCATGGGGCGCCAGTTCAAGATATCCATGACTCTGCCCGGCGTTCCGTGGACGAGTGCGGCGCCGGCCGTTTCCGACGCGCTGGGCGCAGCAGGCTGGTGCATCGAGGGCGGTGAGGGGGCCTCTGGGCCCTACGTGAAGGCACGGCGCGACGGGCTCGAGGCGGGCCTCTTCCGTCAGCCGTTCGGTGCAGTGTGCCTGTGGGGAGAGGCGCCCACCGTCTGGTTCCGCGCCCGCTGGAAGCGTCCGCCGCGCGTGGCCACGCCACAGACGGTGATGCCCGGCTACCGGCTGTGCCGCATGTGTGACGGCTGGGGAACCTGCATCGAGTGCGAGGGCCTGGGCTTCATGGACGGCCGTCAGTGTATCGAGTGCGGCCTCGGAATGGACTGCTCGTACTGCCGAGGCACCGGCCAACAGCACCTCGACAGCTGACCGGCCGGGCGAGCTCCGGGGCGGGGTACGCAGCGGGCCTCTCGCGGAGCTCGTCGGTGATCCCCGGGACACCGTAGGCGCCGTCCGAATTCCCGCTGCACGGTCCGTATCCGACTGGCGAGCCGGCGGCGGCCGCCTGCCGCCGCAGGCTGGTCCGCGGCGGCAGGCGTCAGTAGGAGAAGGGAGCGGGCGATACGAGGGTGGCACACAGCCGCCGCCCTGCCCCGGGTGCCCACCCACCAACCGCTCCCGTCCGTCGCGACGCGGCACGCCGAGGGGGGCGCGTCAGTGACGGCAGGCGGCCAAGATGGCCAGCAGGACGAGCGCGATGGCCGCGAGCTTGAGGCACGCGCGGGCTCCGCCCGAGTCCCTCCTGCGGCTCTCGATCTGACCGCCGGGGGGCGTCCCGGGGTGCTTCCCGGCGTAGTGCTCGATCTGCTGGCGCAGTCCCTCGGACTCTCCCAGCCAGGGCGTCTTGAAGCTGCAATCGCCGCACCAGTAGCGGTAGATCACGTGGACTCCTCGTCTGCCGTCGGTGTGTGCGCTGGACCCACGACAGTGACCTTCGTCATGTGAAGTGAACAGGACATAGAACCGGCCATCTGTGACCGGTGGTCAGTGGCTGTCGGTAGGCTCACCGCCGTCCGTACTGCCGAGTAGGGAGTTGCCCCGTGACCGATGACCTCGGCACGCTGTTGCGTGCGCTGCGCGATGCGGCGCAACTGACGCAGGAACAGGTCGCCGAGCAGTCCGGGGTCAGCGTGCGTACCATCCGCCGGCTGGAGAGCGGCACATCCACGAACCACCGGATGGGCACGGTCAATCTGCTCGCTGACGCCCTTGAACTCGGCGAGGAGGACCGTCGCCGCCTGGCGGCCGCGATCGCCCGACCGCGCGGCGAGTCGGCGCCCCAGACAGACGGCTCCGTGCCCCGCTCCGAGTCCGAATCCCACGGTGAGTCCGGAAGTCGGCCTCCGCAGGACCCCGATCGCGTGCCCGGACACGCTTACGGGGTGGTCGCCTCCATCGCCGAACCAGGTCGGCCGCCCGGCGACGGGCTGCCAGGACCCGCCGCTTCCGCGACTGCGTCAGCGGCTCCCGCCCCGTCCCCCGTACACCCCGTACTCGCCGACGCCGTACGCGAGCTCGCGATGGAGGTCCGGCGCCGCTGGCGTCGCGAGGAGGGGCAGCGCCGGGTCCACGACCCCTTCCCCCTTCCCGTCAGGTGGGAGCCGGCACCTGCCGGTCTGACCGACCGGCCGGAGAACATTCAGCGCCTCGGCCCAGGGGGGACACCCCGGGAGGTGAACGTGAACGGTGACCTGGGTGGCGTCCTCGACGTCTATTGCAGGATCCCCTCGGGACGACTGACGATCCTCGGCCGGGCCGGCTCCGGGAAGTCCGTCCTCACCATCAGATTCACCCTGGACCTCCTGGAGGCACCGGCCACACACGGCCGCGTGCCGGTCATCTTCAGCATCAGCTCGTGGGACCCGACCGCCACCGCACTGCGGGACTGGCTGATCGGCCGCCTGATGCGCGACCACCCGCATCTGGCTCGTCGCGGCCCCTACGGGACGACGCTCGCCGCAGCCCTCGTCGACGCCGATCTCGTCCTCCCCGTCCTCGACGGCTTCGACGAGATCGCCGAGGGCCTGCGGGGGGCGGCCCTGGACGCGCTCAACACCACCTCGTCACCACTCGTCCTCACCAGCCGGCGCGACGAGTACGCCCAAGCCGTCCAGGCGGCACATGCGCCGCTCGTCTGGGCGGCGGCCATCGAACTCGTCGACCTCACTCCGGACGACCTCGCCGGGTACCTGCCCCGTACCGTCCGGACGATCGCAGGCGACACACACGTCATAGCAGGTACCGGCGGTTCCGGGGATGTATGGGACACGGTCCTCGAAGAACTGCGCACACGGGGCACCCCCGCGGGCGCGAACCTCGCCACGGTACTGACCACCCCGCTCATGGCTATCCTCGCCCGCACGCTCTATAGCGAGATGCCGGGCCGGGATCCCTCCGAACTCCTTGACGCCGCCCGTTTTCCCACGGTGAAGGCGCTGGAGGAACACCTGCTGGCCGGCTTCGTGCCCGCCGTCTACCGGCACCGCGCCCCCGAACGGGATGCCGAGGGCCGGCGGCCCAGGAGCCCGGGCTGGGACTCCGCACGTGCCGAGCGCTGGCTCGGCTACCTCGCCCACCACCTGGTCGGTCTCGACCGCGACCGGCACGACCTCGCCTGGTGGCACGTTGGCGACTCACTGTCCCGTGCGACCCGCACCCTCGTCATCGCCCTGGCCACCGCTCTGAGCGTCGCCCTGGCCGACTGGCTGATCGGCCTGCTGCTGACGCCGCTCGGCATCGGTGAACTCCTGCTGCAGGGAGCTCTCATGGGCCCGGTTGCGGGACTCGCCTTCGGGTCCGTCTATGCGCTCATGGACAGGTCCGGGCTCCGGACGGACTTTGAACCGGCCCGCATCCGAGTGACGCTGCGGGCCGCCCACGACCGGCTCGGCCGCAGTCCCCTGCGCACCTTCATCGTCCGATTCGGACACGGTCTGTTCGGCGGGAGCGTCATGGGCATCGGCTGTGCCTGCGCGCTCGCCCTTGAGCGCTCTCTGTACTCGGGGATCCCGCTCGCGGAGCCCCGGGTCATCGAGGGCACCCTGATCAACATGCTGTTCCTGGGGCTGACCTTCGGCTCGGCCGCCGGCCTCGTCTTCGGGCTCATTGCCGCGCTGGAGGCGCCCGTGGACGTCACCGCCGCGGCTACCCCGGTCAGTGCGCTGGCGTCCAACCGCACGACGGTGGGCCGGCAGTTCCTCGTCCTGGCCACCGCGCTCACAGTGGCCATCGCCTTCGGCGGGTACCTGCTCGTCCTGCTGCTCCAGGGCTCACTGGGCCGGCTCAACTGGGGAATGCCGGACAGCTTGTTCATCGGATCGATCGGCGGACTCGGGGGCGCGGGGTCCTACGTGCTCGCTTTCACCGCATGGGGGCAGTGGTTCGTGTTCGCCCGAGTCTGGCTGCCGCTGACCGGGAGGCTCCCCTGGGATCTCGTCGCCTTCCTGGAGGATGCCTACCACCGCGGAGTACTTCGGCAGACCGGCGCCGTGTACCAGTTCCGACACGTCCGGTTGCAGCATCACCTCGGGAGCGCGTTCCGCCGACAGGACACCGCCTTCGCACCGGTCACCCTTCCGCCCCCACGGACTGGCGCCGGTACCTCCTGACCACGGGCGTGCGACACCAGACGACCGTCGGGACGACCGGTCGGGGCAGGGATGGCCCACTCCGGTGAATGCCGGTCACATATGGCCGGTGGCACGGCCTGTCCGTCGAACGGCACGGGACACCAACATCGGGGCGTCCGGTCCGCCGCACCTCACCGTGCCGCGGGCACACCCCTCGACGAAGGGTTCCCGATGATGTCCCTCCGCCGCACCGCCGCAGGCGCCGCCCTCGCGCTTGCCGCCCTGACGGGCGCCGCCGCGGCGCACGCCGACACCCTGAGGACCGCGCCCGCGGTCACCGCCCCCCCCTGCCGTCGCCGCTCGCCTCGAAGCCGCCTTCGCCGCGGCGGGCTGACGCACGCCCAGGCCTCCCGGGCCCGCGCACACCCCATCGCATCGCACTCACAGGCACCATCTGCTCCCCTTCCCCTCTGCTCGGAGGAACGACCATGACCGAATCGCCCCCCACGGGCCGCCGACCCCACCTCTCTCGCCGTACCGTCCTCAGGGCCGGCGGCGGCCTTGCCCTGGGCGCAGGCCTGGCCGCCGTCGCCCCGGCCACCCCCGCCTGGGCCGCACAGCGCGGCACCCCCCTGTGCGACGAGCCCGGGGACTCGGCCGCCGCCCAGGGGATCGGCTCCAGCGACCTCGCCATCCCGTACTACCGCGAACACGACGGCACCTGGGGCTACGTCTTCGGCGACACATGGTCCGGCATGCAGCAGTACGGCGACTACCTCGGCTCGCCGCTGATGCTTTGCCAGGGCGGCTTCGACGCCTCCGGCGCGACCCCCATCGCGTTCACCTGGGCATTGCCCACGGGCGGCCAGGCCCGGCAACTGTTCGACTACCAGACCAACGCGGACAACGGGTTCGGCTTCGAGGTGAGCCGCATCCCCAACGATTGCATCGAGTTCGGCGGACGCACGTACATCCAGTACACCTCGGTCGGCACGTGGGAGCCGCCCGCGGGCTACGACGGCTCGGTGATGTCCGGCGTCGCCTACTCGGACGACCACGGCGTCACCTGGCACGACTACCCGTACCACTGGGCGGGTGACATGCAGGGCGTCAACCAATCCATGTACGGGATGTGGTCCTTCGCGGGCATCGACCCCGACGGCTGGCTTTACATCTTCTCCAAGCGCTGGAACGGGACACACCGCAACACCGCCGACGGTGGGGCCATCCAACTCTTCCGGATCCGCCCCGACGACTTCCGGGCGGGGAACTTCGGCGCCCAGCAGAACTGGGCACACCACGAAGGTCGCTGGCATTGGACCAACGCCGTCGGGCCCTCGCCGATCCTGACCGGCAACCACATCGGCGAGTTCTCGGTCAAGCGGATCGGCGGCCGGTACTGCATGAGCTACTTCGACGTCACCGACTACTCCATCAGCACCCGGTCCGCGTCGCGTCCCGACGCCGTGTGGACCGCACCCAAGCCGCAGATCGTCGGCGACAACCGCTGGCCGGCGAACCACTGGGGCAAGCCGCAGATCCCCTACCTGTACGGCGGCTACATCCACCCGGGCAGCGCGAGTGCGACCTCGCTCACCCTCATCGTCTCCCAGTGGCCCGGCGTCCTGCACCAACCGCCCTACCGGGTCCTGCAGTTCGACGGCATCAACCCCTAGCCGCGCCCTACGGCACCGCGGCGGGGCGCCTCAGCCGTGATCCACATCGCGTCGATCGACACCCCGCCAAGGGCATGGCGGACGAGGCACGAACAGCCACCCCGACAGACAGGAAGCACGCATGTTCCGACGACTCAGCACACTCACCATGACCCTGGCACTCGCCGGGACCCTCGGCGCCGGCACCGCCTCCGCCGCCGACACCGCGCCGAAGGACCGCGTTTCCGGCAAGCGCGTGCACAACGGCATGCAGATCGCCTTCAACCCGGCCATGCCCGACGCCTTCTGCACCGTGGGAGCGGTCGGCAAGGACGACTACGGGCGGAAGATCGCCATATCCGCAGGCCACTGCATCAACGACCCGCACTATGCGGACCGCGAGATCCACGAGAACATCGCCCCCGTCTACCACCGGCAGGACATCGCCGCCGGCCCGATCGGGTACGTGCGCTATTTCAAGGACCCCGAGGGTTCGATGACCGGACACCTGACCAAGGACTACATGATCATCGAACTGGTTGATGGAGTGGCACTCTCATCACAGGGGCCGCATCTGAAGCAGACCGGCGAACTGGAGGTCCCCGGCGGCAAGGCCAGCCCGAACGCCCTGTCGCCCGCCCGCGACGACGAGCGTCTCCTCGGCGCCGCTCTGTTCAACAACAACGAACTCGTGGTGTCCGGACAACTGGGCGTCTGGTACGGGCGGATCACCAACAGCAGCAGCGGCATCTACCAGTCGCACGCCAAGCACAAGGGTGGCGACTCCGGCGGCCCGGCCATCTGGCACGTACCGGGCACCGCGTACCCCTCTGAGGCCAATGGATTCCAGGCGGAGGGCCCCTGGGCGGGCATAACCAAGGGCATCATCCTCGGCATTCCCCCCTACGTATACACCAGCTCGGCCAACATCCTCGCCGACCTGCGCGCCCGTGACACCGCCGATCCCGCCGACGTCTACGGCTCGGGCTTCGAGGTGACAAGCAACCCGTAGAGCAGCACGTTCTTACGAGCGCCCACATAGGGAGGAGGGCCGGCGACACCGGCCGGCGCGACCCGGTCGGGTGAACTTTGCGACGGCTGGTGAACCGGTACGTCATCAGGGCGTCGGTCAGGGCATGAGGCCGATCAGAGACGTGAACATCGCGGAAGCCGGACTTGTCGTGCTGGCTTGATCGCACTTCGGGAGATCACGGCATGACCCGTCCGCGACCCGCTCCCCTATCAGTCCGACGCGCGGCACGTCCTCTTCGGCATGTCCTGACCGCCCACCGCCCGCGATACTTTCGATCAGTAACACAGGGGGAACCTTGAACACTCGTACGGTACTCGCCGTCCTCGCCGCCGCCACATTCGCACTCACCGGATGCTCCGGCGCCCAGGAGCTGTCTTATGGTGCCAAGGCGAAGAAGGACAACCTTGAGGTCAGCGTGTTGCGCGTGGTCGCCGGGACCTCCGGCGACCTGTCCGTGCTCAAGGAGGCAGCCAAATATCAAGGCCGTACGCCGTACTACGTCCATTACCGTGTGACCAAGACCGACGCCGGCGATGTGAACGGACCCTCCTTCGAGGTCACGGCGGACGGTGCCCTGTTGACCCAGTTGAACATCATGAGCGCCTTCCCGGAACCCATCGTGGGCACGGACGGGAAGCTCAGCTACAAGGACGCTCCGAAGTTCGACAAGTGCCTCGACGAACACAACTTCAGCGAGTTCAAGCAAGCCGCGGCCGACGAGAGTTACGAGGCATGCACGGTCTACCTCTCCGCCTCGGGCTCCAACGCGGCGCCCGAGAAGGTCGAGTGGGTAAAGGGCGGCCTTCTGCGGCGCAGCGACGACCAGGCGTTCGCCGTCTGGAAATGAGCCCGCCCGCAGAGAGCGCCACTCAGTCGGGAACGCACAGCCGCTTGGGTTGGCGACGGCGCCGTTGCGGGAGCGGGCAGCAGCGGCGCCACCCGCTCCCACAGGTCGTCGCCGGGGCTATCCGACCGGGGCGGCGAGCGCTACGGAACGTAACTGGGGGGCAGTTGGCGAGCGGGGGTCAGAGCGATGGCAGGCTCCCTGGGGGCGTTTCCGTGTGTGGCGACCGTCTTGCGTCGGTGTGGCAAAACGGACGTCCCTGGTCCGCCTCGCCGAACCCGCACCTTCTTGACCTGGGGACACGCCCCGCTTGCCGCCCCGCTCCCGGATCGCCTGCAACGTGCCGGCGATCAGCGAGACCGAGGTGCCGCTGCTGCGGCCGCCGAAGGGAGGGGAACCGGTGCCGTTGTCAGCCATGACACGAGTACGGCATTTCGCATGCCATACGGCGGGATCCCTGCCTGCGGGGGTATGGCTGCGCTCTCCGGCGTAACCTCAGATGCCGCACATAGCGACCACAGCGCACGCATTGCACATTGATCTTGAGTCCATTTTATGCTTCACGTGCCGCTGACCTGCTGTTTTCTTTAACGTGTTTCGGCTCTACATGGTTTGCGATGACCCATCACGTGGAGTGCGTGGCGATCCTGGAGCCGATCGCAAAGGGCGTCTGACCTGCGGTTTTGTCGGTGCGCATTATGTGTGTTGTGGGCGTTGCGGGCGATATCTTGACGCTGATCTGACGCTCGTGACGCTCGTTTGACGCTCATCGGAGGTGCTTCTTGATGGGGCGTCAACATTAGCTGACGTAGCGTCAGCGCGGGGAGTCGCCTTCCCGGCTGGGCCGTGTGTCTGGCCGGGGAGGCGGCCTTGTGCGTGCCGTGGTGCCGAATGCCGGCCTTGCCGGTTCGATGTGCGATAGCCCCTGCCGGTCACACTCTGTAGCAATTCTGGCTATCCGCTATTCGTGTCGGCGGTGGGGGTCAGGCCCCTCAGCCTGTCTTTTACCGTCCTGGCCGCCGTCCCCACTTCCGTGGGCAGAACGTCTAGCCGATGCCGGTCGAGGTGGGGTCAGGTCGTGTCCCTTCTCGTGGTGTAGCCGATCAATCGGGCGTTGTGTTGGTGGTGTGGGTAGCGTGGGGGCGCTTTCGGGGAGCTTGGCGGGGTAGAGCTGGTCCATGCTGCCTTCGGGCAGGTAGCGGCGGGGGAAGGCGGTCCACTCGTCGTGGAGCTCGAAGGGCACGGCGGCGACCAGCCGTAGGAGCGCGTCGTCGTTCGGGAAGACCTGGACGACGTCGGTGCGGCGTTTGACCTCGCGGTTGATCCGTTCCAGCGGGTTCGTCGACTGGATCTTCTTCCAATGTCGCTCCGGAAGACCGCGAAGGCGGTCAGGTCGTCCTTGGCCTCCAGCGGCATCGCTTTGACCTTGGGGAACTGGGTGCCGAGCATGTCGGCGACGGTGTCGAGCTGGGTGCGGACCGCGTCGGCGGTGGGCTGGGCGAAGATCGTGCCCCCGGTGTCCGCGCCGAGGGCCTTGACCAGGCCGTCGACAGACCGGGTGGACACCCCCCGGACGTAAGCCTCCATGATCAACGCCTATAGGGCCTGGTCGATCCGGCGCCGCCGTTCCAGCAGGGCGGGAAAGAAGCTCCCCGACCAGAGCTTGGGAATCGCGAGGTCCAGGTCGCCGGCCTGGGTGGTCAGTGCCTGGTCCCGGTGGCCATTGCGTAACGCGGTGCGCGTGTCGGTGTGCTCGTTCCACTCCGCGCCGATCCTCGCGGTGGCCTCGGCCTCGATCCTGTCGACGACGCCGCAGCCGTCGGGGCATCCCTGGCCGAACCCCGCTGTCGGCGGGTCAGGGCAATGATGCCCCGCGACCGCAAGCACTTCCACCGAGGCCTGGATACGGGCACGCAGCCTCTCTGCAGGAGTTCCGCGAAGTCGGAGGTCCCAGGTATGCGCGTACAGGCTTCCCGAGCCCGGGAGCGGAACGGCGCCGCGCGCCGGCGGGCTTGTCGGAGCGCTGGAGAACCATGTGCGGGATTCGCTGGAGAGGGTTGGGTCAGCCCGGGCTCGGGCCGTCGTCGCTGAGGCTCGGGGGCAGGGGGCCGGTGAGGTAGTGCTGGATGGTGGGGGCGATGAGGTCGGTGACGGAGGAGGCGGGGAGGGTGGCGATGGTGCCGATCTGCCAGATGTAGCGGTTCATGACCATGCCGACGATCTGGGTGGAGATGAGGCTGGCCCGCAGGTTGCGTTCGGTGTCGGGCAGGCTGTGGGAGACGACGGCCAGCACGAGTTCGGAGAAGAGCTGCCGCAGGCGTTGCAGGGCGGCGGGTTCCTGGGCGGCGGTGAGGATGATGGCGCGCAGGGTCTCGGCGGAGACGGGGTCCTCCCACAGGTTCAGGGCGGCCGCAACGAAGGCGTGCCCCCGGCGGTCCATGGGCTGTTCGGCGGCGGCGGCCACGGCTGCGCCGAACGCCTCGGGGGGTTGCATCACCTCTTCCAACAGCCCGGTCTTGGTGCGGAAGTAGTAGTTCACCAGGCCGGGGTCGACACCGGCCTCCTGGGCGACCGACCGGAGTGAGGTCGCGGCGTAGCCGCGCGTGGCGAAGGATCTGCGGGCGGCGGCGACGATCTTGTCCGCCTGCTCTCCGCGCTCACCCCGGGGGCCTCGACCGGTCACACCGCATCACCTTCCGTAACGGTTGGAAGAGGGCTTCCCTCAACGAGAGTTTCAGTATACGTTGAAATTAATTTCCACGCATGTAGAAATTAGGGGCTGGTCATGCGAACGATCAAGAACGAGTGGATCACCGCGTCCGACGGCATCCGGATCTGCGCTGATGTGTACCTGCCTGAAGGGGACGGACCGTTTCCAGCGCTGTACGCGGTGGCGCCGTACCAGAAGGACCTGCTGCACCTGCCGGCGGTGCCGATGTACCGGTTCATAGAGACCGGCCCCCTCGACTACTGGACCGGCCACGGCTATGCCGTCGTGGTCGGCGACCAGCGAGGCACCGGCGCGTCCGAGGGCCGGTTCGAGCTGTTCGGCCCCGCCGAGCAGCGCGACTTCTACGACACCATCGAGTGGATCGCCTCCCGCCCGTGGTCGACCGGCAAAGTGTCGATGATCGGCGAGAGCGCCTACAGCGTGAACCAGTGGCTGGCCGCCGCGCAGCGCCCGCCGCACCTGACCTGCGCGCTCATCTACAGCGGATTCACGGACGTCTACCACGACGCGGTCTACCACGGCGGGGTCTACTCGATGGGGTTCCTCAACTTCTGGTCGACCGACAACCTCCGCGCCGGCGCCTCGATCGGCGGCGGTACTCCGCCCCGGCCCGGCGGCACCGCCGACGTCGTCGGCATGACCCTGGACCGGCCCGTCTTCGACGACTGGTGGAAGCAGCGGGCGGTGAAGGTGGAGGACATCGACGTTCCGGTGCTGAACATCGCCTGGTGGTACAGCGTCGGCCTGCACCTGCGCGGTCAGCTCGACGGCCACGAACGGCTGGGGGGCACCGACAAGCGCCTCGTCGTACTCGCCGGCACCGACAGCCACGAGCGCTACTACCAGACCGATTTCCTCGACACCCACATCCGCCCCTGGTACGACCACTGGCTCAAGGGCGTCGACAACGGTGTCATGGACGGCCCGGCGGTCCGCATCGAGGTCGCCAACTCCGGGCGCCCGCCGCGGGAGGAATCCGAATGGCCGCCCCAGCGCGCCGTGCCGGTCACCCTCTACCTGGACCCCGAACCCGCACGCGCCGTCCCCTCACTCAACGACGGCAGCCTCGCCACCACCCCGCCCACCCGGCCGGCCTCAGCGGCGACCGTCTACGACTACCCCAACCCGGAGTGGACGGTGGGCACCACCGTCATCACCGACGGCATCCCGCAACCCACCCGGGGCATCCTCACCTTCACCACCGCGCCCCTGGAACACGACACCGAGGTCACCGGGAAGATCGCCCTGGTGCTGTACGCGGAGTCCGACCAGACCGACACCGACTTCCACGTCAAGATCTCCGAGCAGAAGGCCGTGCCCAGGCTCAAGAAGGCCCTCATGCGCAAGGTCGCGGAGAACGTACCGCCGCCGTCCGTCATGGTCACCCGCGGCTGGCTGAAGGCATCCCATCGCACCCACCCGCCCCATCCGATCGAGCCGGGAAACGTCGTCCGCTACGAGATCGAGATCTGGCCGACCTCCTACCTCTTCCCCAAGGGCAGCCGAATCCGCCTGGAGATCGCCAACGGCGACTCGGCGGTCGCCGACGGCCTGTTCCACCACTACTACGGCCACCAGGTCGGCCGGACCCTGATCCACCACGACGCCGACCACCTCTCCCACCTCGTCCTGCCCGTCATCCGCCAACCCGCCAACTGACAACGGAGCATCCACCATGGCCATCACATCGTCCTCACCGAGACCGCCCGCCCGCCACCTCACCGACACCCCCGGCAGAGCGGCTCGACCGGCTGCCATCGGCATCGGCCTCCTCGCCAATCTCGTCTACGTCGTCGTCCTCACCACCGTCGCCGGATACGATCTGATGGCCCCCGCAGGTTTCGGCCGGCCGGCCCAGACCGTTCAGATCGGCGTGGTGATCGCCGCCTCCGTCGTTCCTGCGCTGCTCGGCTGGGGACTCCTGGAGCTGCTGGAACGATTCATCCCACGGCGGGCCACCCTCATCTGGTCGACACTCGCGATCCTGCTGCTCGTCGGCGGTCTTCCCTACAACGGGGCCGGTGTCACCGCAACCGACCAGTTCCTGCTGGCCCTCATGCACCTGGTGGTCGGCGCGGCGGTGATCCCCGCATTCGTGATCACGTCGCTGCGCAAATCCTGACGCCCGGCTCGGGCCGCCCGACGAGCGCGTGGTGCACATCGCCGAGGCCGCTGAGGAGGTCTGCGCTCCTTCCCGGCCGAATGGCGCCGCCCCGCAGGCCCTCGCCGACGCCAGCGCCCAGCCCCCTTCCCCACCCGGCCCACCACGCGGGCCGCCCCACCCACGCCCGTCGGTAGCACGCATGCCGCGCCGCCGACCGGAGTCCGCCTGTGTGGGTCGGAGACGAACGCCACGAACTGTCCGAAGGCGGCATCGTCTACCTGCCGCGCAAACCCTGCGCGGCAATCTCATCCTCGGACCACCCTGCTGAGCCGACCGCCTCGCACCAGCCGTAGCGCCTCCCCGAGGGAGACGGTCATGCCGCCGCAGGACAACGCGCCCGGCACCGCCCTCCCGCCCAATCGGCCCCGCACACACGAACCCAGAGGAACCGTCATGACCAATATCGCCACCCTGCTGACGGGCTCCACAGCTACTCACGGTGACCGCATCGCCATACGACACGAGACCACTACGCTGACCTATGCCCAACTCGACGACCTGACCGCCCGGACTGCCGCGCTGCTGCAGGACCGCGGCGTACGCCCGGGCGACCGGGTGGCCGTCATCACACCCAACGTCCCGCACTTTCCCATCGCCTACTACGGAATTCTCCGCGCGGGGGCCGTCGTCGTGCCGATGAACCCATTGCTCAAGGCCCCGGAGATCGCCTTCATCCTGCGCGACGCCGGCGCCCGGACGGTGCTGACCTCCCCGATGTCGGCGGCCGAGACAGCCGAGGCGGCCGAGGCCACCGAAACCGACTGCCTGGTCCTCGAACCGGACAGCTTCGACTCCCTGCTCGACCGTATCGAGCCGATCGCCGCCGTCTTCGACGCGCAGGACACCGATCCCGCGGTGATCCTCTACACCTCAGGCACCACCGGTACGCCAAAGGGCGCCGAACTGACGCACCGCAACCTCCTCACCAATACCGCCACTACCGTGCACACCCTCTTCCACGTCGGCCCCGGCGACGTGCTCTTCGGCGGCCTGCCCCTGTTCCACGCCTTCGGCCAAACCTGCGGCCTCAACACGGCCGTGGCCGCGGGCGCCACACTGAGCCTCCTCACCCGGTTCGATCCGGCAGCGGCGTTGGAGATCATCCACAGGGACGCTGTCACCGTCCTCCTCGGCGTCCCGACCATGTACGCCGCGCTCGTGCACGCCGAGCTTCCCGACGGCTTCGACGCCCCGCGCCTGCGCCTTGCGGTCTCCGGAGGCGCGTCGCTTCCGGTCGAGGTGCTGCACGGCTTCGAGCAGCGCTTCGGCGTTGACGTGCTCGAGGGGTACGGCTTGTCCGAGACGTCCCCGGTGGCCGCCTTCAACATGCCTCGGTCGAGGGCGGCGGAGAGCATCCCGGCGAGCTCGCGGGTGTGGTGGGCGAGGGCGAGGTCGGCGAGATCGTGATCCGCGGCGAGAACGTCATGGCCGGCTACCACAGACGGCCGCGCGCCACCGCGGAGGCGATCCGCGACGGCTGGTTCCACACCGGCGACCTCGCCCGCGTCGACGAGGACGGCTACTACTTCATCGTCGACCGCGCGAAAGACATGATCATTCGCGGCGGCTACAACATCTACCCGCGTGAGGTCGAGGAGGTCCTGTACAAGCACCCGGCGGTCGCCGAAGCCGCCGTCGTCGGCATACCGGACCCTTGGCTGGGGGAGGAGATCGCAGCGGTGGTGGTCCTCAAGCCCGAAGGACAGGCCACCGCCGAGGAGATCCGCGACCACGTCAAGGCACAGGTGGCCGCGTACAAGTACCCGCGGATCGTCGAGCTCACCGATGCACTCCCCAAGGGGTCGACAGGGAAGATCCTCAAACGGGACATCGTCATCACCCCCACCGATTCTTGACCCGTGTCACATCCCGACAACGGTGTCGTCCCGCCTGCTACCGGCCCCTCACGCCAGAGGACCAGGAGCGCGCCTTCACGCACGAGTAGCCGGAGCTCACCAGTGACAGCCCCGAAGCGCGGGGCCCCACGACATCGACAGGAGGCCCTGCCATGGCCAACCCTGCCCTGATCCACCCGATCGCGGCCGCCGTCGGAGCCACGCGCGCGGCCGCCGCGTGGGCCTGGCGCCGCTACAAGGCCGCGGCCCTGGACGGCGTGTACCCCGGCTCTCCGGAACACCAGGCCGCGCTCAAGTCGGTTGAGGACCGCACCGCACCCCAGTTCACGTACTGGCCCGTACCTGCCGGACCACGACGCAGTCCGCGCACTACCAGACGGCCACCGACCATGACGCATGGAACATCTGTCCGCCGTCCCGGCGGATCGTGAGGGAGAGGCCCCACCCACGAGAACTACCGGCCGGCCCCCACTCAACCCAGAAGGCATCCGTCCCAGGCGCGACCCTTGTGGCCGTCTTCGGGAACCTGGTCGACGACCCCGAACCCGGGTTCGCCCCAAGGCGCAGTAGCCGCCGCGTGCCGCATCGCGTCCGTACCGCGCACGACCCATTGGCCCCACACAACTGCTCACAGGTGCCATTCCAGCCACTCATGCATGAGCAGCACCTTGATCCCGACAAGGAGTCCCGCCCCCGTGACCCGCACACCCGACGTCGTCACCCCCGACGGTGTCACCTTCGCTTCCCTCGACACTCATCGCCTGATCGTCACCCTTCCGAACCAGGGCCCCGCCGACGTCCGCTCGAACCTCCCGCGCGCCACCGCCGCCGCCATGCTGCGCCGTCTCGCCGACGAGCTCGACGCAGAGCGGCCGCTCGCCGTCCTGCCCGGGGAAGCCTTCGCCGCCCTCACCCAGCAGCTCGCCCGCCGCCACCGCCCCGCCGAGGCAGCCCGGCTCGCCGCCACCGCCGGGCCCGGTCGTCGTCCCGTCCTCGTTGACCAGCCGGAGCTCGACGCCGCGAACGGGCAGGCCTACGGAGCCGGGCTTGCGCGGTCGGTCCGGCATCCCCGCGGAAGCCCCGTCGGTCGGCCGGCACCTGGTCTCGATGCTGCGCAGCCACGCCGTCCATCTCGACAGGCCGCCCCGGACCGCCATCGACGATGTACTCGACCTCGCAGCCGCCCGCCGCGCCCGCCTCACCCGCCGGACGCAACGATGAACAGCGATACCACCCTCGGCGTGGCCGCCGCCGTCGACGCCCCCCACCGGGCCCGCGCCGGGCGGGCAGGCCCCGGCCGAGGCCGCAGGGAACCCCGAGGGCGGTCAGGAAGCCGTGCAAGGCATTGCCGGGTTCGACGGCGGGTGCCGTGGGGGTGGAAACCGCACAGGTCGACGAAAAGCTGTCCGTCGGGGAAGGAAGCGGCGATGCGGTGGGCGTGGGTGGACGGCGAAGGTGGTCTTGCCGACCCCGGGAGCCCCACCCTGGGGTGGATCACCTCGACGAGCGCCGCGGCGGCGGTGAGCCACTCATGGACCTCGTGGTCGGCCGGGAGGGAGTGGGACCGGCCGTGCCCCCGGCCCGGCGGCGGGGCTCGGTACGGCAGCAGGCCCGGACCGCGCGTCGCGCTCCCGGCCTGCCCTGTGCGCTGCCGCCCTGCGGCGGCCGTGCGTCAGCTCTGTGCGGGTTCGTCGCCCGCCTGCCCGGCGGCCTCGGCTGCGCCTGTCTTCTCGCGCATCCTGCGTACCAGCTCCGCCTTCTTGTCCGCTGCGTTCTGGCGGTCGAAGTTGCGGTGCGGACCGTTGTTCTGCCGTTCGGCGCGGGACAGCCTCTTGCGCTGGCCGCCGCCCTGGCCCACGGGGTTGTTGATGTTCTTGCTGTCGGTCACGGGTTCTCCCGGTGGTGATGTGAAGTGATCTACGGATTCATCGGTGGGGGACGGGCGGCGACGTCGAAGAACGTCAGCAGAGGCCCATCACGCTCTCACTCGTAAATCGGCGTCTGGAAGAACATGACAAGGACGTTACCCGGTTCCATCGGCCTCGCACACCAACCTCTTCGCCGCCCCGGCGTCGGCCGTGCCTTCGCCGAGCGCCTGGAGTCAGCCGATTCCTTCGGGAATCAGCACGAGCCTTCCTGGCAGGTGGCACGGTCGTACTTCGCGGTGATGTTGAGCTGGGCGGCCTTGGTCATACGCGCGCATACGCCTTCCCGCCGTTCTGGCCGAGGGCGTCGAGGTAGTCGTCGGCCGCCTGCTCCAGGGGGGCCGAGGGCGCTGTCGATCAGCGAGCTGCACCGGGCCGTCAGCGAGTTGGCCGAGTGCGACCGGACACACTCCCCGGGCACCGGGCCTTCCATGCCGGCACGCGGCCCAGACCGTCCGCCCGAGACGCAGGCTTTGGCCGTTTGCCGTCGTCGAGGCTAGGGTGTGCCGCCGTACTCGGCGGATCGCTCCCCTGAAGAAGGTGGGAATGGGGCTCAAGGACGCAGACCACGCGGATCTGGTCGTCGCGGCGCAGGCCGGTGACGATCGGGCGCGCGAGGAGCTGATCGCCGCGTACCTGCCGTTGCTGTACAACATCGTCGGGCGAGCGCTGAGCGGACATGCCGACGTCGACGACGTCGTCCAGGAGACCCTGCTGCGTGTGGTGCGCGACCTGCCCGCCCTGCGTGCCCCGGAGAGCTTTCGGTCCTGGCTGGTGTCGATCACGCTCCGCCAGATCAACACCCACTGGCACCGGCAGCACGCCCTCGCCGACCGGACCACGGTCATCGACGAGGCACTCCGCATACCGGACGCCGGCGCCGAGCCCGTGGACGTGACGATCCTGCGGCTGCACGTGTCGGACGAGCGGCGCCGGGTCGTCGAAGCCGGCCGGTGGCTCGACCCGGACCACCGGGTGCTGCTGTCGCTGTGGTGGCAGGAATGCGCCGGCCTGCTCAGCCGGGAGGACATGGCCGCCGCGACGGGGCTCACGGTCGCGCACGTCGGAGTGCGCCTCCAACGCATGCGGGAGCAGCTGGAACTGTGCCGGACGATCGTCGCCGCGCTGGAGGCCGACCCGCGCTGTCCGCAGCTGGGGGAGACCGTCGTCGCATGGGACGGTCACCGTGCACCGGTGTGGCGCAAGCGGATCGCGCGGCACACACGTGACTGCCCGGTCTGCATGGCGACGTCGGCGGAACGGGTTCCGGCCGAACTGCTGCCCCTCAGCCTCACGACGCTGGCCGTCCCGGCCGCACTGATCGCCGCGCTGGCCGCCAAGGGCTTGCTGTCCGGCACGACCGCGAGCGCCGCCGGGCTGGCCGCGGCCCCCGTCGCCGTCGGCACGGCGACGGGGGGAGGCGGTCTGCACGGCGCTCTGATCGGCAAACTCCAGGCGGTGACCGCTCATCCGCTGATGAGCCTCGCGACCGGCGCGGTGCTCATCGCCGGAACCGTCACCTATGCGACCTGGCCCGAACCGGCGCCTCGGGTGCCCGGCGCCACCGCCGCTCCCACGGTCGGCACTCCCACGCCCCTTCCCTCGCGCAGCACCACCTCGGCCGGACCGGCCCCGGCGAGTCCGTCCCCGGTGAGCCCGTCCCCGGTCAGCCCGTCCGCCGTCGCGGGCACCGTTGCGCTGGGTGCACAGTCGCTGGAGTCCGCGGACAGTCCCGGCCTGTTCGTCACGTATACGGGCGACTTCGCGTCGCTCGGCAGCGTCGCCGCGTCCGGCAGCGCGCAGGCACGACAGCGGGTCACCTTCACGGTCGTCGGGGGACTGGCCGACACGCGCTGCGTCACCTTCCGCGCCGCAGACGGCCGGTATCTTCGGCACCACTACCTGCGGCTGCGGCTGAGCACCGACGACGGCAGCGCACTGTTCCGTGAAGACGCCACCTTCTGTCCGCGTCCCGGGGCGGTCGCCGGGTCCGTGACCCTGCACGCGCACAACTATCCGGGATCGGTCCTCCGCCACCGCGACGGTGGCATCTGGCTCGACGGCTCCGACGGCACGCGGGCCTTCGCCGGCCAGGCTTCCTTCATCGTGCGCACCCCCGGGGCCTGAGCACCACTCCTCGGGCGGTCCCGACCGAGTCGCACGGTCCCAGCCGGTGATCCTCCAGCACTATTCCCCACGGTTGCACCACACCGTGGCCGGCGTTCACTGCGGATCAGTGCAACGCCCCTTTTCCGCGGGCGCGACCAGCCCAGGGCGCCCGGCATAACGCTTTCTGCCTGCGAGATGCATCACGGGGCAATCCTGCGGGCGGCGCCACTTTTCTGTTACGAGACCGCCTGCTCGCAAGCCTCCACTTCAGGGGTGTCCTTCCCGCCGCCGTCATGACGTGCCGACGCGGCAGGGTCCCGACTTCCCCCACCGACGTATCCCCTGAAGAAAGCCCCTCACATGACGCAGCACACCCACGAACCCGGAACGGCCGGTACGCAGGACCCCGGAGCAGAATCATGAAGGGCCTGCACCGGCTCCGCCGGCGTCGCCGGACATGGGCGGTAGGACTGTCGGCCACGGCGCTGGTGGCCGGCGTCGTGACGCTCCTCCCCAGCTCCGCCGGAGCCGCGGGCCTGGGGACCCAGGCCGGCCCCTCGGGCAGGTACTTCGGTACGGCCGTGGCCGCCGGCAGGCTCGGCGACTCCGCGTACACCGCGATCGCGGACCGGGAGTTCAACATGATCACCCCGGAGAACGAGATGAAGTGGGACGCAGTCGAACCGTCCCGCGGCAATTTCAACTTCGGCCCCGCAGACCGGATCGTCGATCGTGCCCTGGCACGCGGCCAGCGCGTGCGCGGCCACACCACGGTCTGGCACTCGCAGCTGCCCGCCTGGGTCGGCTCCATTCGCGACGCGCAGACGCTGCGCGGTGTGATGAACCATCACATCACCACCCAGATGACCCACTACAAGGGCAAGATCTACGCCTGGGACGTGGTCAACGAGGCGTTCGCCGACGGCGGCAGCGGCCGACTGCGCAGCTCGGTCTTCCAGGAGGTGCTGGGCGACGGCTTCATCGAGGAGGCGTTCCGCACCGCCCGCGCGGCCGACTCCTCGGCCAAGCTCTGCTACAACGACTACAACATCGAGAACTGGTCGGACGCCAAGACCCAGGGCGTCTACCGCATGGTCAAGGACTTCAAGTCCCGTGGCGTACCGATCGACTGCGTCGGGTTCCAGAGCCACTTCGGGGCGGGCGGCCCGCCGGCGAGCTTCAAGACCACCCTGGCCGGCTTCGCCGCCCTGGGCGTCGACGTCCAGATCACCGAGCTGGACATCGCCCAGGCATCACCCGCCCACTACGCGAACACGGTCAGCACCTGCCTGTCCGTGGCCCGGTGCACCGGCATCACGGTGTGGGGTGTCCGTGACAGCGACTCATGGCGCAGCGGCGAAAGCCCGCTGTTGTTCGACAGTGGTGGCAAGCCCAAGCCCGCGTACGCCGCCGTCGTGAGCGCTCTCCATTCCGGCTCCGGTACCACCCCGGGCAAGCCGACCGACGGTACGGGGGAGATCAAGGGCGTTGCCTCCGGCCGCTGTGTCGACATCCCCGGCTCCGCCACCGCCAACGGCACCCGGGCGCACCTGTGGGACTGCAGTGGACAGGTGGGCCAGCGCTGGACCTACACCGCCGCCAAGCAACTGAAGGTGCACGGCAACAAGTGCCTGGACGCCAAGAGCAATGGCACCACCAACGGCACCTCGGTGATCGTCTGGGACTGCAACGGCGGCGCCAACCAGCAGTGGAAGATCAACACCAACGGCTCGATCACCGGCGTCCAGTCCGGGCTGTGCCTCGACGCCGTCGGCGCCGCCACCGCGAACGGCACCACGATCCAGCTGTACGCCTGCGCGGCCGTCAACAACCAGAAGTGGACCTGGACCGCCCCGTCCGGGACGGGCGGCGGCACGTGTGATCTCCCGACGACGTACAAGTGGAGCTCGACGGGTCCCCTCGCACAGCCGTCGAACGGATGGGCCGCCGTGAAGGACTTCACCCACGTGGTGCTGGGCGGCAAGCACCTGGTCTACGCGTCGAGCGCGTCGGGAACCTCGTACGGCTCGATGGCGTTCAGCCCCTTTACGAACTGGTCGGACATGGCGTCGGCCGGGCAGCTCCGCATGAGCCAGAACGCGGTGGCGCCCACCCTGTTCTACTTCGCGCCCAAGAAGATCTGGGTGCTGGCGTACCAGTGGGGTGCCTCGCCCTTCAGCTACCGCACGTCGAGCGACCCCACCAACCCCAACGGCTGGTCCGCGCCGCAGCCGCTGTTCACCGGCAGCATCCCCCGCACCGAATCCGGCACCGGACCGATCGACCAGACCCTGATCGCCGACGAGAAGAACATGTACCTGTTCTTCGCCGGTGACAACGGCAAGATCTACCGCGCGAGCATGCCGATCGGGAACTTCCCGGGCAACTTCGGCTCGTCGTACACGACGGTCATGAGCGACACGGAGAAGAACCTCTTCGAGGCACCGCAGGTCTACAAGGTCCAGGGCCAGAACCAGTACCTCATGATCGTCGAGGCTCGGGGTGCGAACGAGCGGCGCTACTTCCGCTCGTTCACGGCCTCCAGCCTGAGCGGTGCGTGGACCCCGCAGGCAGACAGCGAGAGCAACCCCTTCGCGGGCAAGGCCAACAGCGGCGCCACCTGGACCGACGACATCAGCCACGGTGACCTGATCCGCACCAATCCCGACCAGACCATGACCATCGACCCCTGCAACCTGCAGTTCCTGTACCAGGGCAAGTCCCCCACCGCGGGCGGACCCTACGACCAACTGCCGTACCGGCCGGGCGTCCTCACCCTGCAGCGCTGACCTGCCCGATCCACGGTTGCACAAGGAGAAACACCCCCATGAACAACCCCACCAACGCCGGGCGCCGCGGACGTCACCGCCGTCGCGGCACCGCCACCGCTCTGCTGCTCGGTGTGCCCGCCACCGTCGTGCCGTACCTCCTGTTCGTGCAGGACGACTCGCAGGCCGCGACGGTCGACGACAGGGCCTACTACAAGCTGGTCTCGGTGCGCAGCGGCAAGGTGCTGGACGTCAACGCCTTCTCCACCGCCGACGGCACCCGCATCCAGCAGTGGACCGACCAGAACACCGCCAACCAGCAGTGGCGGCTGCGGTCCACCGGGAACGGCTACTACGAGCTGGTGAACCGCAACAGCGGCAAAGTGCTCGGCATAGCGGGCGATTCGACCGCGCAGGCGGCTGCCGCCGAGCAGCAGACCGACAGCTCTTCCGCCTCCCAGGAGTGGCGGATCGACGAGGTGAGCGGTTCCGACGCCGTCACCTTCACCTCCCACAGGACCGGCCAGGTCCTGGACGTCTCCGGAGCCTCCACGGCCGACGGCGCGGCGGTCATCCAGTACGGCGGCCATGGCAGAACCAACCAGCAGTGGAAGCTGGTGAAGACGGCCGAGGCGCCGGCCACCGGGACCGGACCGTACGCGTGGAAGAACGCCCAGGTGGTGGGCGGGGGTTATGTCACCGGGCTGGTGTTCAACCCCCGGGAGAAGGGGCTGCTGTACGCACGTACCGACATGGGCGGCGCCTACCGCTGGGACGCCGCGGCCGAGCAGTGGATCCCGCTCACCGACTGGCTCGGAGAGAAGGACTGGAACCTGCTGGGCATCGACGCGCTGGCCACCGACCCCGTCGACCCCGGCCGGCTCTACCTCGCGACCGGCACCTACACCAACGACTGGGCCGGCAACGGCGCGATCCTGCGCTCCACGGACCGGGGCCGCACCTTCCAGCGCACCGATCTCCCCTTCAAGCTGGGCGGCAACGAGGACGGCCGCGGGGCGGGTGAACGGCTGGTGGTCGACCCCGCGGACAACCGCACCCTGCTGCTGGGCACCCGCAAGAACGGCCTGTGGCGCAGCACGGACAGCGGCGCGACGTGGCGGCAGGTCTCCTCGTTCCCGGTCAAGGACGGGGCGAGCAGTGGCGCGGGCATCTCCTTCGTGACGTACGGTCCGGCCGGCAGCAAGACGGTCTACGTCGGCGTCGCCGACAGGTCCACCTCCCTGTACCGCTCCACCGACGGCGGCAGCACCTGGCAGGCGGTCCCCGGGCAGCCCACGGGTCAGTTGCCGCAGCACGGCGTGCTCTCCGGTGACGGCTCGCTGTACCTGACGTACACCAACGCCCTCGGACCCAACGGCGTGACGGCGGGATCGGTCTGGAAGTACGCACCGGCCGGCGGAACGTGGAAGAACGTCTCCCCGTCCCAGGGCGGCTACGGCTTCTCCGGCCTGGCCGTCGACCCGCGCCAGCCGTCCACGGTGATGGTCACCACCCTCGACCGCTGGTGGCCCGAGGACGAGATCTACCGCACCACCGACGGCGGCACGACCTGGAAGGCACTGGCGGACAAGTCGGTGCGGAACGCCTCCGCCGCTCCCTACGTCGGCACCCACACCGGGCACTGGATGACCGCTCTGGCCATCGACCCCTTCGACTCCGGGCACGTGCTGTACGGCACCGGCAACGGCATCTGGCGCAGCAAGGACGCCAACGCCACCGACAGCGGCGGCACCAGCCACTGGACCGCGGGGGCGCGGGGCCTTGAGGAGACCGCGCTGATGGACGCGATCGCCCCGCCCGGCGGTGCCGCTGTCGTCACCGCCATGGGCGACCAAGGCGGTTTCCGCCACGACGACCTGAACAAGGTCCCGGCCGGGCGGCTGAGCAATCCCGTGATGACCAACAGCACGGACATCGACTTCGCCCAGTCCATGCCCTCGATGATGGTCCGCGTCGGCCGCGGCGGCGCGCAGGACGGCGCCTACTCCACCGACGGCGGCATCAGCTGGAACGGCTTCAAGGCCGAGCCCGTGGCCGGTGCCCAGGACGGCCGCGTCGCGCTCGCGGCCGACGGCTCGACCATCGTCTGGACCCAGGCCGGCCAGGTCCCGTACCGCTCGACCGACAAGGGGGCGAGCTGGTCGAAGGTCAGTGGCCTGGGCACCGACGCCGTGGTCGTCGCCGACCGCTCCTCGGCCGGAACCTTCTACTCCCTTTTCCGCGGCACGTTGCACGCCAGCACCGACGGCGGGGCGACCTTCACCGCCCGGGCGACCGGCCTGCCCGCGGGCCGGCTCACGGCCGTCCCCGGCATCGCCGGAGACCTGTGGATCGCCGGCGGCGGCCAGGGGCTGCTGCACTCCACCGACGGCGGCCGCACCTTCACCACGCTCACCACGGTGAAGTCCGCCTCCGCCCTCGGCTTCGGCAAGGCCGCACCCGGCGCCTCCTACCAGGCCCTGTACCTGATCGGCACCGTCAAGGACGTCACCGGCGTCTTCCGCTCCACCGACAAGGGCGCCACCTGGCTCCGCGTCAACGACGACGCCCACCAGTGGGGCAGCATCGGTGGCGTCGGCGTCATCACCGGCGACCCGGACACCTACGGCCGCGTCTACATCGGCACCAACGGCCGCGGCCTCCAGTACGGCGACCCCTCCTGACCCCGACACGGGATGCACTCACGTTCGGCGTGTGAGCTGACGCGCGATCACTGACAGACTGCCGCCCTCCTGGCCGATGCAACATCTCGGTCGGAGGGCGGCTTTCCGCTGGAGAGCGGCCCGGGTTCGTAGGCGGTGGCACCGTCCTTGACCGCGGCGGAGCCGCAGGTGCCCGGCTCCGGCTCCGCCGACCCCGCCACCTCCTTCGCCGGCGTCGTCTGTTCCGGTCACTGCGTGCGGGCGGCTCCAGCCAGTTGGCGGGGGTCCGCCCGACGATCGACGGATGGCCGGAGAGACCTCTGGTCTTCCAGGCTGGGGCATGACACGCCACGCACGAGCAGGCGCTCGCCACCTCACACCGGCCACCGACCGGGGCGGCTGATCGCCACGACGTCATGGCTGTGATGCCCGCCTGCCGCAGCGGCAGAACACGTAGGGAAGGAATCTTGTGAACACCGCATCCGCCCCGGAGACGACGGGTGCCGAGTCGCAGCGCGTCCGCGAGACGCTCACCGCCCTGCACGGGTATGTCCGCCCGCACCGGTGGACCGTCGTGCTCGGCCTGCTCCTGGCGCTCGCCGGGTCCGCCGGCGGGCTGCTGCAGCCGCTGGCCACGAAGGCGCTGGTCGACCGGCTTTCGTCCGGTGGCACGCTCGCCACCATCCTGCTGGCCCTGACCGTGCTGGTGCTGCTGAGCACGGTGGCGGAGGCGTTCGGCGCCTACGTCCTGGAGCGGACGGCGGAGTCGGTGGTGCTGGCCGCCCGCCGCAGCCTCGTCGGCCGGCTGCTGCGGCTGCGGCTCTCGGCGGTGGACCGGATGCAGCCGGGCGATCTGATGTCCCGGGTCACTTCCGACACCACGCTGCTGCGGGCCGTCAGCACCCAGGCGGTGGTCAACGCCGCTACCGGGGCGCTGACGCTGATCGCGGCGGTCGTGGTGATGGCGTTCCTGGACGCCGTCCTGCTCGGCGTCACCCTCGTCGTGGTCGCGGTCGTCGGGGCGGGCGCCGCCCTGGTGATGCCGAAGATCGGACAGGCCGCCGAGCGCTCCCAGGCCGCGGTCGGGGAGATGTCCACCGGCCTGGAGCGGGCCTTCGGCGCGTTCCGCACGGTGAAGGCGTTCGGCGCCGAGGAGCGGGAGACCGCCCGCGTCGAGGCGTCGGCCCGGCGGGCATGGCGCCACGGCGTGCGCGGCGCGAAGTGGGAGGCCCTGCTGGGAACGGCGGACAATCTCGCCGTCGAGTTGGCGTTCCTCGCGGTGCTCGCGGTCGGCGGGGCGCGGGTGGCGTCCGGGGACATCCCTGTCTCCACGCTGATCGCCTTCCTGCTGTACCTGTTCTACCTGATGGAGCCGGTGTACAAGCTGGTCGAGGCCGCCTCCCAATACCAGGAGGGTGCGGCCGCGATCTCCCGGATCAAGGAGGTGGACCGCCTGGCGGCAGAGCCCCCGGCCAAGCAGCCGGTGTGGCCCGAGGCGGCGGCGCCCGTGCGGCGTCCGGCATCGGTCCGCTTCGAGGACGTGTCCTTCCGCTACGGGCCCGGGCTGCCGTACATCCACCAGCAGGTGGACTTCGAGGTGCCGGGCGCCGGGATGACCGCCTTCGTCGGGCCTTCGGGCGCTGGCAAATCGACGGTCTTCTCGCTCATCGAGCGGTTCTACGAGACGACCGGCGGGCGCATCCTGGTCGACGGCCAGGACATACGGCAGTGGCCGCTGTCGGAACTGCGGTCCGCCATCGGGTACGTGGAGCAGGATGCTCCGGTCCTGGCCGGCACGCTGCGGGAGAACCTGGTGTTCAGCGCGCCCGGCGCGACGGACGACGACATCCGCGCCGTCCTCGCCCGGACCAGGCTCGACACCCTCGTCGACCGTCTCCCGCACGGCCTGGACACCCTGGTCGGGCACCGCGGCTCGAAGCTGTCCGGCGGTGAGCGCCAGCGCGTCGCGATCGCCCGCGCACTGCTGCGCAGGCCCCGGCTGCTGCTCCTGGACGAGGCGACCTCACAGCTCGACGCCGTCAACGAGCTGGCACTGCGGGACGTCATCGCCGAGACGGCACGCGAGACCACCGTCCTGGTGGTGGCGCACCGCCTGTCCACGGTGACGGACGCCGACCGCATCGTCGTCATGGACGCCGGCACGGTCCGCGCGATCGGCACCCACGAGGAGCTGGTGGCCGAGGACGAGCTGTACGCACAGCTCGCCGCGACCCAGCTCCTGCTGCCCACCGGGCGCCCCGGCCGCTGAGAGAAGTCCCCCGGCTGCCCCCGCCACACGGTGGGGGCAGCCCTGCTGTACGGGCGGAGTGGCACCGGTTTCGAGGCACCAGACGATGCGTGAGGCTGACGGCAGAGCCTGCGTCACCAAGCGCTTCGCTCTTACGCGCTCAGTCCGCCACTCACCTGGAGTCCCCATGCCCGCCCTCATGGCCAAGGGCCAGCAGGTTCCACTGCACACGGCGGGCGGCCGCCCGCTCAACCTGATGCGGATAGACGAGCAGCGGTGTGACCAGGACGAGGACGCGGCGGGACTGTCCGGTCATCCACTGCCTGCGGTCGGCCGTGGTGATCAGGCATGCGAGCAGGGAACCGAAGGCCACGCCTACGGCCAGCGCCTTCGCGGCGAACGGTACGGCCGTGCCCAGTGCCTGCACGGGGGTGTGCGCCTGTGAGGTCGAGCCCGCCAGGATGACTTCGGCCGCGTGCTGGGCGATCTCGGAGTTGAGCGTCACCGCGATCTGGCTGTGCGTGAACACCCCGGTGAGCCGCTCGGGCCTGTTTCAGCCGTTCGGCGGGGTGCGGAACCGGACGGCCGATGGGAGCGGGCCGTCGGAGCCGGGGCGGGCCGTGAAAGACTGCCCGCCCCGGCCGGCGTCATCGGACGTACTTCGCCGGCTTCGTGGCGGCGTTGAGCAACGCCTCCAGCGGTCCGCGGCGGAAGAAGCGGGACCAGACTGCGGCGAACACGATCGCCCCGAGGATGAACGTGAGCACGGGGATCCAGGACGTCTGGGTGCTTTCGCCGGCCGATACGCCGAGCGTGGACTGGGCGAGGAAGTGGCCGACGTAGGCCGTCAGGGACATGGTGCCCACGGCGATGGCCGGCTTCGCGAGGCTGCGCAGGCGCGGCAGGCGGTCCATGAGCACCGTCGCACCGACGATCACGAGGATGGCGACGCCGGCGCTGCCGATGATGTCGAAGGTGGTGCCGCTGTGCGGCCCGGCGGACAGCAGTTCCGAGGCCGCCCGCTGGGGGGCCTCGAAGGATCCGCTGCCGAAGGACGACGCCTTCTCGAACCCGGCGGACGACTTCCCGCCCTCCGCCGTGCTGCGCAGAGCGTCCTTGCCCGCCAGGAGCAGGGACAGGCCGTACGCGCCGACGGTCAGGGCGGCGCCGAGCGCGGCCAGGCGCCGCTGGACGGAGACGGCCGAGAGGTCCAGGCGGGCCAGTGCCATGCCGGCGACGACGAACGACATCCAGGTGATCGTCGGGTAGAAGCCGGTGAGCAGCAGGTCGATCACGCCGACCTCGCTGATCTTCTTGAGCGGGTCGTAGGCGTCGATGGTCTGCTGGACGGACTCGCTGAGCAGCGAGTTCAGGAAGAACGCCAGCTGGGGTGTGACGAGCGCGAGCCCGGCCGCGGTGATCGCCAGTGCCTTGGCGGACAGCCGCAGCAGGGGCAGGGCGACGAGGAAGTAGACACCGTAGAAGCCGAGGATGATCACGCCCCCGTACTCCATCGCCAGCACGCTGCCCAGGGCCAGCAGGACCACGGCGCGGATCGCGATCCGGGCCTTCGCCTGTCGGCCCGCCAGGCCGGTCTTCGGCTCACGGCGGCCGGCGATCAGCATCAGCGAGTACCCGGCGAGGGTGGCGAACAGGACTGACGAGTGCCCGTCGGCCAGATACCGGACCCAGGTGCCGACGCCGTGCGTGGACGAGAGCACCGGGCCGATGTGAACGATGTACATGCCGAACACCGCCAGTGCGCGGGCCAGGTCCACGCCGACCAGGCGTCCCATCGAGGGACCGCCCGAAGCCTTCCCGGCGGAGTCGGGCGAGGCTGCGGGCACGGGAGACGCGTTCTCCCGCGGAGCTGACGTCGCCTGCGGCGGCTGTATCTGTGTCATACGAGGAATCTCCCGGTGCTACAGGGGGGCGGACCATCCGACAGGCTTCGGTGGGACCCCCGCCGACTGGCCGGGACCATCCCGCCGACCGGCGGGCCAGGGCGGACGGGATCAGAGGTGGCGGTCGATGGCGGGCAGGAGGTCTTGGAAGGTGGCCCCGGAGGCGGGTTCGCCGATGGCGGTCAGTTGCCACGCCCCGTTGATGCGGGAGATCTGGGCGGTGTGGTGGCCACCGCCGGACAGGGTGTACCGGGCGAGTTCGACCCCCGTCGATTCGTCGATCAAGCGGCAGTAGGCGTTCTCGACCTCGTCGAAGGTCGCGCCGGTGAAGGGGTTCACGGTGAAGACGATCTGGTCCCTTCCGCCGGCATCCGCGTGAAGTCGACCGTGATGGCCTCGTCGTCCCCCGGCCCGTCTCCGCCGGTGCGGTGGTCGCCGGAGTGCTTCACGGCACCGAAGATGCCGGTCAGGTGCTGGAAGCAGACGACCTCCACGACTCGCCGGCCCGCGTACAGCGTCCTGGGCCCGACCTCTTTCGGCCAGGAGCAGACGCCGGGCGTCGTCGTGGACCACTCCGCCGGCGCTGCCGGCACCTCACGGCTCACCGTGGTGGAGAAGCAGACGGTGCCGGTCCCCGGCAGCAGACGGCCTTCGGCCGACGGCCAGATACAGAAGATGGTCGTACGAGGCGGCGCCTCCGGCATCAGCGGCCCCGCGTACGTCCACCTCCCGCCGGAGTACTTCCGGCCGGGCCACGCGAAGAAGTCGTTTCCCGTATCGGTCGTGCTCACCGGCTACCCCGGCAACGCCAAGTCCCTCATCAAGGTCCTGAAGTATCCGACGACGGCCAACCGGCTGACGGCACAAGGAAAGATGCAGCCGATGGTCCTGGTGATGCTGCGCCCGACCGTCGCACCCCCTCGCGACACCGAGTGCGTGGACGTACCCGGAGGTCCGCAGGTCGAGACGTTCCTCGCCCGCGACCTGCCGGAGGCGGTCTCGGGTGCTTATCGGGTTGGTGAACACGCTCGCAACTGGGGCGTGATCGGTGACTCGACCGGCGGCCACTGCGCGCTGAAGCTGGGCCTCCACCACCCGGACCGGTTCGCGGCGAGTGCGGGACTGTCCCCGTATTGGCGTCGGCGCCGTCGCCGCCACCAGCGGCCACTCGGACAGCAGCATCCGCACCCCGACACGTACGCCGTGGTGGGTCCGGTCGCCGCGTAGGGCGATCAGGTGGGCGTAGCCGTGGGCCAGGGCTGGGGCGACGGCCGTGACCAGGAGCCACTGGGCGCTGGTGAAGCGGTCGGCCGCCGCCGTCTCCCCCTGCTCCGGCAGGGCGGCCAGCATGGAGCCGGCCAGCACCGCCCCGGCATGGCGGGAGGGTCCTCGAAACGGTACGGACATCGATTGCGGCCCTCGGACTGGGCGCGGGGCCACGGACCGATCCCACGGTACGAGCACGGCGGGCGCCATCCGCCGAGCCTCGCCCGCCGGCCTGCCGACCGGCCGGAGCGCACCCCCCGACCGGCTGGAGCCGACCCGCCAGGTGTCCACAGTCCGTGGGTGATCACGCCACCACATACCCTGCCCGGCGTACGGTCGACGTCAGGCGAACCCGTACGAGCACGCGAAGCCCCCGGGTTTACGGGTCGCCGAGCCGCGGGACAGCGCAGACGAGAGTGTGAGGCGGGACGCCGGTGATCCGGGTAGTGGTGGTGGACGACGAGGCCCTGGTGCGGTCCGGCTTCCAGATGATCCTGAACGCGTCCGAAGGCATCGAGGTCGTGGCGACCGCCGAAGGCGCCCAGGCGGCCGACGTGATCCGGCGCGAGCTGCCGGACGTCGTCCTCCTCGACATCCGCATGCCGGACGTGGACGGCCTGACCGTCCTGCGGCAGATCCAGGAACTGCCCGAACCACCGCACGTGGCCATGCTGACCACCTTCGACACCGACGAGTACATCCTCACCGCCCTGCGCTCAGGAGCCTCCGGCTTCCTCCTCAAGGACACCGAGCCCGAACAGCTCGCCCAGCTGGTCCGCACCCTGGCCGCGGGCGGCGTCGTGATGTCGCCCAAGGCATCACGCGCGCTGCTCCGCAGCCACCCGGGGGCCGGAGCACCCCAGGACGCGGACGTCGCGCGCGTCGGCCTGCTCAGCGACCGTGAACGCGACGTCCTCGTCCTGGTCGCCGAAGGACTCTCCAACGCCGACATCGGCACCCGCATCCACCTGAGCGCGGGCACCGTCAAGGACCACGTCAGCTCGATCCTGACCAAACTGCGTGTCACCAGCCGCGTCCAGGCCGCACTCCTCGCCGAGCGCGCCGGACTGCTCACCCACAACGATGACGACACGGCACGGGACAACGGACGATGAGCACGGGCCGGGCATGGTGGCGGCGTGTACCACCCTGGGCCGTCGACACGGGGCTCGTGATGATGGCCGCGCTCGACGCCTGGATCAACCTCCTGGGCGAGGGCACCCTTCTGATGTGGGCCTGCGCCACCGCAGGCTCCGCCGGCCTGCTCCTGCGCAGGCGCTTCCCGCTGGCCGTCTTCCTGCTGACCCTGCCCATGACCCTGTTCATGGACGTGGCGGTCGCGCCGATCGCCGCCCTGTACACACTCGCCGCGTCCACCCGCAACCGCCCGCTGCTCGCCGGCTGCGCGCTGCTGAACGCCGCGGCGGGCACCCTCGTCTGGCCGCTGTCCGACGCGTTCGACGGCGACCGGACGTGGACGCTCGTCCAGTTCGTCTACACACTGGCCACGGCCGTCGCCCCCGTCCTGTTCGGTCAGCTCGTGCAGGCCAGGCACGACGTGGCCCGCCAGCTCGTCGAGGTCAAGGAGGCCCGAGAACACGAACGCGCCCTCTACGCCCAGACCGTCCTCGCCCGCGAACGCGCCCAGCTGGCCCGCGAGATGCACGACGTCGTCTCCCACCAGGTCAGCCTCATCGCCGTCCAGGCCGGAGCCCTGCAGATGGCCGCCAAGGACCCCGACGCCCGCGAGGCCGCGCGCACCATCCGCACCCTGAGCGCGAACACCCTTGACGAACTCCGCCACATGGTCACCCTGCTCCGCGCCTCCGGCGGCAAGGCGACCGAACTCACCCCCCAGCCAACCCTCGCCGACCTCCAGCAGCTCATCGCCAACAGCGGCATCGAGACCACCCTGACCGGAGAGCTTCCTCCCGGCATCAGCACCACCGCCCAGCGCACCGTCTACCGCACGGTCCAGGAAGCCCTCACCAACGTGCGCAAGCACGCCCCCGGAGCCCGCGCCGAGGTACGCCTCTGGCACGACGCGCACCACTTCGGCGTCACCGTCACCAACACCGCCCCCACCCGCCCGACCGTCGCCCTGCCCAGCGCCCGCCACGGCCTCATCGGCCTGAAAGAACGCGCCGAACTGCTCGACGGCACCCTCACCGCCGAACCCACCCCAGAAGGCGGTTACAAGATCGAACTACGAGCCCCCACCCGGTCCGACTGAGCACAATTCGCCCGACGCAGCCGGCGCTGGTTCTCAGTCCTTTGTACGTCTCGTCGCTGGGCAGCGGCACGATGAGCCACTGGCCCGGCGGGAAGAACCGGCCCTTCGTGTAGGCCAGTCCGCCGTAGACGGACCGGAGGAACGCCGGGGACGCAATCGCGCGGTACGTCGTGGAACTCCACGTGATCCACGGTGATCTTCGCGTCGTCCTCGGGGAAGACCGGACGCTCACGGTGGGGATGCCGGAAAGTTCGACGAAGGCCTCGTGCGGCAGCGAGCCGTCGGGGTCGACCGTGGTGAAGATGCCGGCCGATGTGCGGCGCGACGTCTGGTCGGCCCCGATGTCGTCGGTGACGGTCATCTCCAGGCCGTGGTCGCCCGCGATCTCGCGTATCGCGGTGACGGCTGCCTCGGTGGTCGGCAGGTCGCCGATGACCGCCGGCTTGCCACACGCCCGTGCGGCCGCCCCCAGAACACGCGCCAGGCCGAGAAGCAGGGCCAGGTCCGGTAGGAGGTAGAGCGTCTGCGGCGGCGTCACCGGGCGGGACCGTCTCCGGCCTCCGACCGGGCTTCGGCCGTCGGCCGGGGACCGGTAGTCCCCTCCTCGCTGGGCATGACGATGCTGGCGATGCCCTTGTCCAGGTCGATGCGCGTCCGCGGCGGGGCGCCGTCGCCCTCGTCGTCGCGGAGCACTTCCTGCAGTTGCTGCTGCTCGATCTCGACCAGCTTGTTGGCGTTGAAGATCAGGTTGAACTCGTCGAATGCGTGACCGGTCAAAGGGCGCCGTGCACTGCTGCGCCGGAAGAGGATGGTGCGCCCCTTGAAGAAGCGGCGCAGGACCAGTTCCGTCCCACAGCATATGAACAGCAACAACGCGAGCCCCGGGAGAAGGGCTTCGCTCCAGATAACTGACATCGGATATGCCTCCTGCTGACGAGTCGAGGCTATCCGTCAACCGGGGCCCGCTCCGGCACGATTCGGTGTCCTGTTTCGTCATCAGGCGACCGGGATCGGGGCCGAGCTCATGGTTGCCGGCCAGCTGTTCCAGCGGCGGCCCGGAGGCAGCGTCTTCCTCGTGACGGGCTCGGTCGGCGTCGGGAAGTGCGCGACCGGGGACCGCTGGCCGTCGTACGCCGTGACGGGGGAGCTGCGGACCGCGGTCGCCGAGGTCGGGAAGTTCCATCTGGAGCACGGCCGCCATCCTGAGGCTCCGTAGGATGCCGCCACGCCTCAGGAGGGCGTCGAGAAGACGCCGACGCCGTCCTCGGAGCAGGCTGCGGAGGCCCGGGCGCGGCGCGCCAGGGCGGCGGAGAGGGAAAGAGGCAGCAGGAGGGGCGGCTCCCCGTGGAATCCGGGAGCCGCCCCTCCTGCTGCCTGTCTCGCCGGGCTCAACACGTGACGGTCAACGCGTGACCTTGCGGTTGAAGACGGCGCGCGACCGCAGGTAGCCGAGAAGGGTGAGCGCCGTGCACCAGGCGAGCGCGATCCAGCCGTCGTTGCCGATCGGCGTGCCGAGCAGCAGGCCGCGCAGGGTCTCGTTGATCGGGGTGAAGGGCTGGTACTCGGCGAACCAGCGCAGAACGGTCGGCATGGACTCAGGGGTGACGACCGCGCTGCCGAGGAAGGGCAGGAAGGTCAGCGGCATCGGGGCGTTGGACGCGGCCTCGACGGTCTTGGCCGCCAGGCCCATCGCGGCCGTCATCCAGCTCAGCCCGAAAGACAGGAAGAGCAGCAGACCGATGGCGGCGATCCACTCGACGGGCGAGGCGTCGGGGCGGAAGCCCACCGCGAAGGAGGCTCCGATGATCAGGACGAGGATCACCACGGCCTGGATGACGCTGCCGAACACATGGCCGGTGAGAATGGATCCGCGCGAGATCGACATCGTACGGAAGCGGTTGACGATGCCTTCCGTCATGTCGGTGCAGACGGTGATGGCGGTCGTGATGGCGCCGGAGGTCACGGCCATCAGGATGATGCCGGGCACCACGTAGTTGGTGTAGTCGCCGCGGCCGGTGCCCCCGATGCCGGTGCCGAGCGCGCCGCCGAAGACGTACACGAAGAGCAGCAGCATCACGATCGGCATCATGACGATCATGACCGTCATCGACGGATAGCGCTGCATGTGCTTGAGGTTGCGGCGCAGCATCGTCATGGAGTCGCGCAGCGCGTACGAGCGGGTCGGCCTGGCGGACTTGGCGGCCGGGGAGATGGTGACGGTGCTCATCGGTTCGACTCCTTCTGGGCGGTCGCGGAGGTGGCGGCGGCGTTCTGCCGGCCGGTGAGGGTGAGGAAGACGTCGTCGAGGTCGGGCGTGTGCACGGTGAGCGACTCGGCCTGCACGCCGGTGGTGTCGAGGACGTCGAGGACGGCGCGGAGATTTGCGAGGGAGCCGTCGCTGGGGATCCGCAGGGTGAGCGACTCGTCGTCGCGGGTGGCGATCGAGAAGATCCCGGACGCCGCGGCGAGGTGGGCCTCGTCGGCGAATCGGAGGCGTACATGGCCGCCGGGGGTCTGGCGCTTCAGCTCGTCGGCGGTGCCCTCGGCGACCAGCTTGCCGTGGTCCAGCACCGCGATGCGGTCGGCGAGTTGGTCGGCCTCCTCCAGGTACTGCGTGGTGAGGAAGACGGTCACGCCCTGATCCGTGACCAGGTCCCGGATGAGCTCCCACATGACGCGGCGGCTGCGCGGGTCGAGGCCGGTGGTCGGCTCGTCGAGGAAGATGATGCGCGGCCGGCCGACCAGGGTCATCGCCAGGTCGAGCTTGCGGCGCATACCGCCGGAGAAGGTGGCGACGTTCTTACGGGCCGCCTCGGTCAGCTCGAACCGCTCCAGGAGCTCGGCGGCGCGGCGGCGGCCCTCGCGCTTGCCCAGGTGGTGCAGGTCGGCCATGAGGAGCAGGTTCTCCTCGGCGGTGAGCAGCCCGTCGACAGCGGCGAACTGGCCGGTGACACCGATCTGGTGGCGTACGGAGTCGGCTTCGTTGGCCACGTCGTGGCCCGCGACCTGCGCCTCGCCTCCGTCGGCGCCGACCAGTGTGGAGAGGATCTCCACGGTGGTCGTCTTGCCGGCGCCGTTGGGGCCGAGCAGGGCGAAGATCGTGCCCTCGGGGATCCGCAGGTCGATTCCGTCGAGCACCACCTTGCCGCCGTACGACTTGCGCAGGCCGCTCGCGGAGATCGCGGCTGAGCGCGTGGTGGTGGACACCTGGGTCGCGGTGTTCATGGTGGGCGGGCCCTTCTCTTCGGGGAGTCCGGGGATGGAGGGGGCAGCCGGTGGGCCGGCCGTCCGGGTGGCGCATGTCTGGCGCAACGCACTTGCTCCACGCTGTGCTCGTGTCGCCATAGTGGCACATCTATGGCGCCATTGCGAGTCGATGTGGCGCCTTTGTGTGTACTCATGCTGGCTACCCCTGTCTGACCTGCATGAATGCATGTGCCGACGGCGCCCCCGCGCCGACTGGGAGTCGGTACGGGGGCGCCGTCGTGGCGCCATACTGGGCTCACTCAGCCGACGAGGGTGCGCTCCCGCCCGGAGCGGGGTGCGGATCGCCCGAGCTTCTCTCCCTCGACATCCACCCGGGGCAGGATCCGGTCCAGCCACCTGGGCAGCCACCAGGCGGACTCGCCGAGCAGGGCGAAGAGCGCGGGCACGATCGCCATGCGGACGATGAAGGCGTCGAAGAAGACGGCGATCGCGAGGGCGAAGCCGATCATCTTGATGAAGTCGTTGTCCTCCACGATGAAGCCGGAGAAGACGCTCATCATGATGACCGCGGCCGCGGCGACGACCCGGCCGCCGTGGCGGAAGCCGTCGACGACCGCCTCGGCGGGGCGTGCTCCGTGGACGTACGACTCTCGCATCCGGCTGACCAGGAAGACCTCGTAGTCCATCGCGAGGCCGAAGACCACGCCGATCATGAAGATCGGCATCGTGCTCATGATCGGGCCGGTCTGCTCGATGCCGACGACATCGGCGAACCAGCCCCACTGGAACACCGCCACGACGGCGCCGAGGGCCGCGGCCACCGAGAGGAGGAACCCGAGGGCCGCCTTGAGCGGGACCAGGATGGAGCGGAAGACCAGCATGAGGAGGAGGAAGGCGAGGCCGACGACCAGGCCCAGGTAGGGCAGGAGCGCGTCGTTCAGGGTTTGCGAGAAGTCGATGAACATCGCCGTCTGGCCGGTCACGAGGATCGTGGACGCTGTGCTGCCCTCCAGGCCGCCTGCCGTGGCGCGCAGGTCGCGGACGAGTTCCTCGGTCTTCTTCTCGGTCGGGCCTGTCTTCGGGATGATGTTGATGATCGCGGTGTCGTTCGCCTCGTTGCCGGTGGCGGGGGAGACCGAGGCCACGCCTGGGTTCCGGCCGAAGACCTTGCCCGCGGAGTCGGCCGCCGTTCTGGCGTCCTTGGCCTGCACGGTGACCATCAGGGGTCCGTTGAACCCGGGCCCGAAGGACTCCGACAGCATGTCGTACGCCTTGCGCTGGGTGGTCGTCGTCGACATCGAACCCTCACCGGGCAGCCCGAGTTCGAGGCTCGCGGCCGGTACGGCGACCGTGCCGAGGCCGACCACGCCGATGAGCAGGACGGCCACAGGGTGGCGCAGGGCGTAGCCGGCCCAGCGGGAGCCCAGGTTGGGCTTGCTCTTCTTCTTCAGCTTCGCGGCGCGCTCGGCGGCCTTGCGCTGCCCGCGCTCCGACAGCGGCTTGACGGCGTACTGCAGGCGCCCCTTGCGGGCCATCACCTTGACCGGCGCGAAGCCGAGCAGGGCGGGGACCAGGGTGATCGCGACGAGCACGGCGACCGCGACGGTTCCTGCCGCGGCGAGGCCCATCTTGGTGAGCATCGGTACGTTGACGACGGCCAGTCCGGCGAGGGCCACGATGACCGTGAGCCCCGCGAAGACGACCGCCGAACCAGCGGTGCCGACGGCCCGGCCCGCGGCCTCTTCGGGGCTGCGGCCCTCGGCGCGCTCGGCACGGAACCGGGACACGATGAACAGGGCGTAGTCGATGCCGACCGCGAGGCCGATCATCATCGCGAGGGTCGAGGTGGTGCCGGACAGGCCGAGGGTGGAGCCGAGTGCCGTGATGCCGGAGATGCCGATGCCCACCCCGATCAGCGCGGTGATCAGCGGCATGCCGGCCGCGATCACCGAGCCGAAGGTCAGGACGAGGACGATCGCGGAGACCAGGATGCCGATCTGCTCGCCGGTGCCGCCCATCGCCTGGTCGATCCTCACGGCGTCGCCGCCGGCCTCGACGGTCAGGCCCGCCTTGTCGGCCTTCGCGATGGCCGCGTCGAACGCGTCGTGGGCCTCGTCGCTGACCTCCATCGCGGAGACCTTGTACGTCACCACCGTGTAGGCGGTCGTACCGTCCTTGCTGATGCTGACCTCGGGGGTCGCGTAGGGGTCCGCGGCGCCCACCACCTGCGGGGAGGACCTGCCCAACTCGGCTACAAGGCGGCCGACTTCGGCCCGCTGTTCGAGATCGGTGATCTTCTGGCCAACGGAGGCCCGGACGACGACCCGGGCGCTGGCGCCGTCGGCGCTCGCGTCCGGGAACTTCTCCGTCAGCAGGTCGAAGGCCTCCTGCGACTCGGTGCCCGGCATCGAGAACGTCTCGGCGGGCGGCGCCGGCGCGGAGGTGGCGGCAAAGCCCATGCCGCCGAATATCAGCAGCCAGAGCAGCAGTGTCACCCCCCGGCGCCTGAAGGCGAGGCGGCCCAGTTGGGAAAGGAACGTAGCCACGGTGGGACTCCCGTTGAATCGGTCGTGTGGTCGCTTGAGTGGTCGGCGATCGGCATCCGGGCAGCGCGACATGGCGCCATGGGGCAGCGCATGGCTGTGCCTGGCCGGGTGCATGAGTGGTGCCGGTACAGCGCGCGGGGAATGATCAATGCCCGCGCTGTGTCATGGTGTGAGCGTGGCGCCATGTGGGGGCCAGCCGGCGCCGTGGCTTCCGTGGGGCTGTCAGGGCCGGCGGCGGCTGCAGGGGCGAAGCTCGGCTGGCGCGCGGACGAAGCTCAGCTGGCGCGCGGCCTCGCGGCGGGCAACCGGATCCGTAGGGCGCTGCTCACGGCGGTCAGCCATGGGGTCAAGGCCTCCGCCACGTCTGTGCGCTCGGAGGCGTGCGCCGGTCGGACGGCGATCGGGGAGGGTCCGGCACGGCATGGAGGAGGATGGCGCGGGCGGCCTGGGCCGCTTGATCGGGTGATCGGGCCCCTCTCGACGTGTCCCGCCCGCAGGCCGATACGGTCATCCCGCCCGTCTGCGAGATCGACCTCGACGGGGTGGTACGGGACGCCGCCGACACCCTCGGCGAGTGCGTCGAGCTCCGTATCGTCGACCGGGGTCCCGGAGTCCCCGACGACGGCAAGGGCCGCGTCTTCGTGCCCTGGCAGCGCTATGGAGATGCGGGGCGGGCGTCGGCGTCACCATGGGGTGCCCACGCTGTGGGCGAGGCAGGCGTTCTTGGAGCGGTGAGCGGCTCCGGCCGTCTCGGGCCGGTGAGCGGCTCGGGTCCTCTTGGGCTGCGAGCGGCTCAGGCCCGGTGGATCACGATGTCGCCGGCGCTGGTCCGGCCCCGGACCTCGACCGTCTCCTCGGACGCCTGGGGCCCCTCCGCCGATCCGAGCTCGTTGCGCACACGCCCCGCCTTGGACCGTACGTCCAGCCAGGCCGCAGTCCCCTCGGCGATCCCGATCTCAAGCACCCCGGCCGAGGTCTCCAGGGTGATCTGCCCACGCACCACCTCGGCGAGCCGGATGGCGCCGCTCGCGGACTTGGCCGTGACGGAGGAGCCCGCGTGCTGGACGCTGACGGGTCCGTTGGACGAGCGCACCGTGAGCTCCCCGCGGATCTCCCCGATCGCGGTCTCGCCGTTGAGGTTCTTGATGGTGGCCGCGCCGTCGGCCCGGCCGAGCCGCACCCGACCCGATCCCTGGATGTCGGCCTCGCCCGTCACACGGTCCACGAGGACATCCCCATGGGGGGTCTTCAGCGTTACGGCCCCCGCCTCTTCCAGCTGGATGTCACCGGTGGCCGTCGTCAGGTGGCAGTTCCTGAACCGACCCTCGCCGACGAAGTCGCCGAGACCCGTCTTGCCGGTCAGGTCCGAGCCGGCGGGCAGTTCGACGGTCACATCGACCGAACCGACCTTTCCGAAGGGTGATCGACTCTTGGGGCCCTTGACCACGAGCTCCCCGCCCGCGCAGGTGACCTGGGTGGCCTCGGCGGCCTGTACGTCCCGCTCGTTGCCGGGGTCGCTCGGCATCACCTCGACCACGGTGTCGGTGCGCTTGCCCGCGATGAACCGGGCCCGCCCCATGCCGAGTTCAAGGGTGGCGGAGAGGGGCTCGGGGGTGTCGAAAGTAGGCATGGCTGAGCCGTCCTTTGGCTGTTGTGTGCTGTCAGGAGTACGTGTTGCCCGGGAGTGCGCGGTGGTGCGAGGTTGGCTAGCGCACCCAGCCGGTGAATCCCTGCCCGGCTGCGGGCGTCCGGGCCGAGCCGCCCGTGCCGCGGTTCGCCGTGGGTTCCAGGGCAGCGGCGACGGCCCGGACCAGCCAGGCGTTGACCGAGAGTCCTTCGCGGCTCGCGGCCTCCTCGACCCGGACCTTGAGCTGGGCGGGCGGACGGAAGTTGATGCGCGAGGTGGCGCCGTCCTCGATGTCCACCGGGGCCGGCGGCGTGGGCGCCGGCGGCGGCGCCACCGCCGGGGCATAGCCCTCGTCGAAGGTGTCCGGGGTCGGCGGTGCCGTGACCATGAACTCCGGGTCGAGCCCGCGCAGTCGTACATGGACCGAGCCCGGGGCCAGGTCGCGGGTGACCTCGTCCATCGCGTCGGACAGGGCGTTCAGCAGGGTGAGCCGGGCGGCCGACTCAAGCTGCGCGGTGAGCCGCTCGGCCAGGGCGCGGGCTTCGTCTCCGCCTGCCTCGGCGGCGACGCCGAGTTCGTGCCGGAGGTTGTCGACGTAGGGGGTGAGGTCCATAGCGCAATGATGACATCATCATGGCGCCACGGCAAGCTCGCATGGCGCCACGATGGTGCATGTCCGGATTCGACCCTACGACGTCCAGGACCCGGACGAGCGCGGGCGCGGTGCGGTCGCCCACGCCCTGACGCGTTCCTGCAGCACCGGTAACGAGTCATGACCCACAGCACGCGTTGGGAGCGATGGCCAGGTGGAGCAGAATCGGTGCCCGGCCGGACCCGAGTGGTGCCCGTGCAGAGCGCGGGCGGCGGACGACCCGACGAGAAAGGCGTTCACGGGGAGAACAGAAGACCCTTGGAGATTCACAGCATGGCCACCAGGTCATCGTGCGGCTGGTAATCCACGGAAACGCGGTCCCGCAGAAACGTGTGAAGGCGAGCTAGTTCACTGCGTGCCTGCTCATGCGTCGCGAACAAAAGATAGGTGCCGGCAATTACCTCGCCTGCACGACTCGCTTCCTCGGGTTCTGTGAAAAGTTGGTCGAGGGTGGAAGTCCCCTCGATGACACGAAACGCCACGGGTACCGCCGGCTCCGCACTCCTGCGGAGCGTGACACGGATGAGCCACAGCGGCTGCCTCTCGTGATGACCGGGTTCCACGCTGATGCGCTGCACCTGATCCCAGTTCGCACTCCACCGCTCTTTGCGCCTTTGGAATGCCAAACCACTTCTGGTAACCCTGACCAGACTTTCGAGTCGGACCCATGGCAGGATCACCCCGATCAACGAGATCGCCAGTCCGGGCATGACGGCCCCTGCCACCCCGGACGCATTCGTCGGTCCTATGAGGAGGAGAGTCGCCAGAGACACCGCCAGACCGGCGACAAGGGGCACCATGGCCGCATTTCGCATGATCGGTCGGTGGTTGCAGCGGACTTCCACGGAATCCGGCGCGACGGTGGTGGGTTGGTCTGCCCAGGGGGCTTGGCGTGAGTGGGTCGGTGCCGTCGGCGGTGTGCGCGGTGGTGTGGTCGTCGGTCCGAAGGTGGTGGTGGGGTCCTGCCGATCTGTGCGGGTTCGGTGGCCTGGAGGTGTTGTGGGGGTCTTGGCGTGCAGGAAGGCGCCGGCTTGCTCGACAGTCATCCGACGAGTGGGATCACGGATGAGGAGTGCGGTGATCAACGTGGAGAGCGGGGGGCTGCTATGGGAGGGCGGCAGGTCCTCGTGGAGGATCGCGCGCAGGGTCGCTGCCGTGGTGGTGCGGGCGAAGGGGGCATCGCCCACGACGGCGTGGTGGAGGGTGACGCCCAAGGCCCACGCATCGGCGGCGGGGGCGGGGTCCGCTCCCTCGAAGAGTTCCGGTGCCATGTAACCGGTGGAGCCGGCGACGCCGTGGCGGGTCAGACGGGTGTCGTCCACGGCGTGGGCGATGCCGAAGTCGAGAAGTTTCACCTCGTCGCCGGGCAGCATCATGATGTTGCTGGGTTTGACGTCCCGGTGGACCAGCCCGATGGAGTGGGCGGCCTGCAGTGCGGCGATCAACTGCCTGGCTACGGCGGTCACTCGTTCCTCGGACAGAGCGCCGTTGCGCTGGAGCACCTCCGCCAGCGAAGGCGCCTTCACGAGTTCCATGACGATGTAGACGGCGTCGTCCTGTGCTGTCGCCGGCACCAGGTCGTGGATGGCGACGATACCCGGGTGGCTGAGCCGGCCGGCCGTGCGGGCCTCGCGCAGCGCCCGCTCGCCGAACGTCGACCGCTCCCGGTCCGACAGCCCCGGCGGAACACGTAACTCCTTGACCGCCACCAGGCGGCCGATCAGCTCGTCCGTCGCCTGCCACACCACTCCCATCCCGCCCCGCCCCAGTAGTCCCTCCAGCCGGTACCGGCCCGCCACCAGCCGCTCCGTCATCCGCGAGCGCCCCCTCACTCCTCATGTGTCAACTGCCGTCAGACTGACGCCATGGTGATAGCCGGGATACCCGCTGGCGCCGCCCGGCAAGCGAAATGATGTATCGCGTAGTGTGCCGCCCGTGTCAGCCCCGCAGTGCTCGCCCTGCCCCTCGGCCCTCCGGTGCCCGTCGGGGCGGGCATGGACGCCGGTGGGCCGGTTCGGCCGTGCGATCGGCCGGTCGTCGGCTGCTCCGTCCGGCTGGGTGTTCCGCGGCACCCGTGCCACGGCCGTGTCCCGGGCCGAGACGATCGCGGCGCGAAGGCACACCGCCGCTTCCCTGCCGTCCGTGCGCCGATCCGGGTCCCGGACGAGGAGGCCCCCGATCACGGGGGCGAGCGAGGGCTGACGGTCCAGCGGTGCAGGATCGTCGTGGTGGACGGCCCGGACGGTGGCTGCGGTCGACCCGCGTTCGAAGGGGCTGTGGCCGGTGGCGGCGTGGAACCGGCCTTCCACCGGACGAGCCCGGCCCGCGGGACGATCCCGCACAGGCCGGGCGGAGCCGATCGGTGGTCAGTCGAACGGGATGGTCAGGACGGATCCCGTGCCCACCTGGAGGGTGGACGGACCGTTGCCCAGGGCGCTCCAGACCTCGACGCGGACGGTGCCGCCGTCCAGGTCGCCCAGGGTGCCCGACGCGGAGTGCGTCCCCTGCCGGGCGGAGGAGTAGTCCTCCCAGCCGGTGATCGGATCGGTGGCGAAGTAGCGGAACGTCTCGACACGGTCGAAGGTGCCGTCACCGGTCAGGTCGTAGGAGACCCGGGCCTGCTGGGCGTAGCCGACGTGGGTGCCGGCGTCGACCTTGAGGGTGAAGGCCGTGCCGGCGCCCGCCTTCAGGGTGCCGTTGACGTTCTTCACCTCGTAGGCGAGCGGGTTGTACGGGGTTCCGTCGCGGTTGGCGCCGCCTGCGGACGGGACGGTGTCCGAGGACCCGGCCGCGGCCGCCTGGGTGGTCAGCTGCCCGCCGGAGCGCAGGTAGAAGGTGTCGCCCGTGACCGGCGGGGGCCCGGAGGTGGTCACGGTCACGGTGCCGCTGGCCGGGCCGACCTGGTCGGCCGTGTCGCGGGCCTTGACGCTGTAGGTGTACGGAGTGCCGGAGGTCAGGCCGGTGTCGGTGTGGGTGGTGCCGGTGACCGTGGCGACCTTGGTGGCGCCGCGGTAGACGTCGTAGTCCTTGACGCCCTTGTCGTCGGTCGCCGCTTCCCAGCTCAGCTTCACCGAGCTGCTGGTCACGTCACCGGCGACCGGGGTGCCGGGCGCGCCGGGCGCCTCGTCGCGCGGCGGCGGGTTGCCGGTGGTGGTGACGGTCACGGTGCCGCTGGCCGGGCCGACCTGGTGGGAGGTGTCGCGGGCCTTGACGCTGTAGGTGTACGGGGTGCCGGAGGTCAGGCCGGTGTCGGTGTGGGTGGTGCCGGTGACCGTGGCGACCTTGGTGGCGCCGCGGTAGACGTCGTAGTCCTTGACGCCCTT
>NZ_JBHXAG010000014.1:130342-216746 GCF_042726555.1 Streptomyces sp. NPDC060232
GGTCGTCGGTCGCCGCGCTCCAGGTCAGCTCGACGGAGTCGTCGGTGACGTCACCGGCGACCGGGGTGCCGGGCGCGCTGGGCGCCTCGTCGCCGGGGGCGCCGCACGGGATGCCGAGTTCGGTGTCGTCGCCCGCTCCGGACGCGGTCGACTTCGCCGGGACGTTCAGTACGCCGCCGTCGGAGAAGAGGACCGAACACGCCTCGCCGGTGTAGTTGTGCGCGGCGTACGTCTTGGTGCCGCTCTTGTCGAAGGCGACGGCCGTCGGCGAGTTGGCCGTGACGGTCATGTCCGGCGATCCGATGGAGTTCATCGTGGCGACCCAGTGGTAGGTGTGGGCCTTGGTCTCGCCGGCCTCGGGGACGTAGCCGCCGTTCCACTGGTTCCAGTAGCTCATGGCCTTGGCCGGGTCGTAGAGGGCCTGGACCTGCCAGAAGATGTCCTTCCACTCGACGGCCGGGCCGCCGTTCTCCCGCTCCATCTCGGCCACGCTGCGGTTCAGCATGGCCTTCTCGCGGGCCAGGTGGAGCGAGCCGCCGGTCATGGGCAGGAAGTTGATGCCGTGGATCTCCTCGGGGTTGGCGGTCCACCAGGTCGCGTAGGCGCCGCCGCTGCTCCAGACCATGCCCACGACGTCGTGGGCGAATTCCTCGGGGTAGACCTGCTGATCGGCGTCGAACCAGTACTGCGCGATCGACTCCGACTCGGTCATCATCATGTAGACGCCCTGGTCACGCAGTGCCTTGTCACCCATGGCCGAGCCCCACATGATCAGGCCGGCGCTGAGGTTGATCGACTCCGAGGACGACTCCTGGTTGTTGCCGGCGGCGAACGCCTCGTGGCCGGCGGCCCAGCTGTGGCCGGCGTAGACGTCGAAGCCGCGCAGGAACGGGTACTTGCTGTCGTTCCTCGCCGGGTTGGCGGCGTCCTTGACGAGCTCCTTGACCATGCCGCCCCACTCGGAGTCGGCGGCCCACCGGGGGTCGTACTGCGCCACGACGGCCGCGGCCATCACGTAGTACGAGTAGTGGAAGTGGTGGTCGTTGAGCTCCTGGTCGCTCCCGTACGAGGCGGGGTACCCGATGAGGGTGCGCCAGTCCTTGTCGTAGGAGAACTCGGAAGGACCGCCGACCGTGAACCACTCCTCCATCCGGCCCTTGATCAAGCTCAGCAGCTTGTCGCGGCCGGCGGTGTCTGCGACCTGGTCCGCGAGCGGGACGAGCATGGCGAGCTTGCCCAGGGCCTTGCCGGTCCAGTAGGTGTCGACCGCGCCGCTGAAGGGGTCGCCCTGGGTCAGCACGTCGTCGATGTAGCCCTTGAGCTTCGCCTTGTCGACGCCCGCCGCGCTCGGCAGGCCGGGCAGCACGCCGTTCACCTTCTGGGTGGTCGTGAAGGACGTGCCCTCGCGGACCTTCATCGCACCGCGCGAGGAGACGTAGCGGTAGGCGGTCAGCGGGTCGCTGCTGTGCAGCCACTGGTGGCGGTAGAGCGCCTGGAAGGTGCCGGTCTCAGTCCCCTCCTTCGGCTCGGTGGTCAGCGAGTAGGTGGCCGTGACCTCGCCGTCGCCCTCTCTGTACTCCCAGTCCACCTTCGATCCGGTCACGAAGCTGAAGGCGTACTTCTTGAAGTCGGCCAGCGCTGCCTTGTCCGGGAGGACCGCCAGGGAGAAGTACTCCTTGGAGCCCAGGTCGGCCCGGATCTCGTTGCCGGAGACGGTCCAGTCGCTGCCGCTCGGGGCGAACAGCGCGTAGTCATGACCCGAGATGGTGACGCCGAGGACGTTGCCCTGGTCGGCGAAGACGGTCGGCGGAGCCGCCGCGCTGATCTGCGCCGCCCCTCCGGTGCCCTCCGCGTACACGTACGGCAGGCCGTGGCCAATGGTCGTCCGCAGACTGCGCGCACCGTCGTTCCAGTACGGGCTGACGGTCCAGTCGCTCCACCCGTCCGCCTTCGCGTCGGGCGAGTTGAGACCCGTGAGCCCCAGGGTCAGGTCGGCCTTGTGCGGGAACTCGTACTGGCGGCCGCCGCCCACGATCTGGTGCGTGGTCGGGTAGCCGACCTCCAGGCCACCGGAGACCGCCTTGTAGGTGAGGGGATGGCCGTACATGTTCTCCGACCACGGATTGCCGGAGAAGCGCTGGAAGGCCAGCGACGACCACCAGTCGTTCGTCGGGACGGGCACGTCCGCCATGGCGGGAGTGACCTTCGGCTTGACCGCCTGGCCACCGCTGTTCGACGGCCCCTGGCGGCCGGCAGGGCGAACGTCGCTGTAACTTCCCTTCCCCACCTCGATGGTGGCGGCCGAGGCGGCGCCGCTGCCCAGCGTACCCAGGGCGGTGGCGGCAAGAGCCGCTGTTGTCAGCAACGACAGGTTCCTTCGGGATTTCATGCACAGCCCCTTTGAGAGCGCTCTCAAGTCGCCGACAACGTAGGGCGGCTCCGTAGGGCGGTCAACACTTCGAGCCGAAATCCGTACGGGCCGCCGCGCCCCTTCAAGGCTTGAACGCTCCGCAGCGCGCGCCGGGGCTGTACGTGGGACGAGGGCCGGCCGGGCGGTACTGGAGAGCTCTGGCCCACCACGTGGAGTGCGCGCCGCGATCCTGGAGCCCGTCGAGAAGGGCCGCTGGTCGGCGCTGCGGGACGGGCGCGATGAACTGGCTTCCACGCTGTTCGCCGCCCTCACCGATACCGGCACCGTGTCCTCGGTGAAGGCTGTCGGGGACGTCGTTCACGCCGTCGCCCCGGCGTGCACGGGGAGGTCGGCCAGGCGCCATTCGAGCATGCCGTCGTTGAGCCGGACCGCCCGTCGGCCGTGGTCGGTGAGGAGGCGTACGGCGTCGTAGGCGAGTGCGCAGTATTCGCCGCGGCAGTAGACGACCACTTCGGTCGCCTCGGGAAGCTCGCCGATCCGGTCGGCCAGCTCGGCGACGGGGATGCCGAGCGCCCCGGGGATGTGTCCCGCGAGGTACTCCTCCAGCGGCCGGACGTCGAGCACGACCACGCCGCCGGCCTCGACACGGGCCAGGAGCTCCTCGTGGGTGACCTCGGCGGCGCCGTCCTCACCGAGGTAGGCGTCCCGCGCGGCGGGAACGGCGGCCTGATGGCGGTCGGCGACTTTGCGCAGCAGTGCGAAGAGCTGGGCGACGTCGTCGCCGGCGAGCCGGTAGTGGATCCGCACACCTTCACGGCGGGTGGCGACGAACCCGGCCTGCTTGAGGGTCTGCAGATGCGCCGACGCGGTGGTCAGGTTCAGTCCGGCCGCCTTCGCCAGGGCGTCCACGGTGCGCTCGCCCTGGGCGAGCAGATCGAGCAGTTCAAGGCGCTTGCCGCTGGCCAGCGCCTTGCCGCTGGCGGCGAACGCATCGTAGAGGGCGGCCTTCGTGCCGCTTGTGGTGGCATCCCGCATTGCATCCTCCAAATATCTATGGATTACTGTAGCTGATGGCGGGCGGCGGTGCTTCCCCGCCCGCAGCCCTGCTTCTTCTCATGAAGGACAGCACGATGGGTCTCCCCGAAGATCATCTGATTCCGCTCGTCGACGAAGGACTCGGCAACAGCGCCTACCTCGTCGACCTGGGCGACGGCCGCGCCCTCGCCGTCGATGCGAGCCGTGACCTGCGTGCCCTGAATGCCGCCGCCGAGCGGCGCGGCCTGATCGTCGCGTACGCCGCCGACACGCACCTGCACGCCGACTTCCTCTCCGGCGCGGTGCAGCTCGGCCACGACCACGGAGCCACGATCCTGGCCTCCGCCGCCGGCCACCGAGCCTTCGCTCACCGGGGCCTGGCCGAGGGCGACGAGGTCGACCTCGGCGGGCTCACGCTGCGGGCGCTCGCCACCCCCGGCCACACCGACGAGCACCTTTCGTTCCTGCTGCTGGACGGCCGCGCCGAACTGGGCGTCTTCACCGGTGGGTCACTGATCGTGAACTCCGCCGCCCGCACCGACCTCCTCGGCCCCGAGCGGACCGAGGAACTCGCCCGGGCCCAGTACCGGTCTCTGCGCCGGCTCACCGAACTGCCCGACAGCACCGCGGTGTGGCCCACGCACGGGGCCGGCTCCTTCTGCTCGGCCCCTCCGGGCAGTGAGCGCACCACCACCATCGGCGCCCAGAAGCGGGCCAATCCGCTGCTTGCCGCGCCCGACGAGGACACCTTCGTGTCGCAGCTGACCGCGAGCCTGGGCAGCTACCCCGCGTACTTCGACCGGCTCGGCGAGGCCAACCGCCGCGGGCCCGCCCTGGTCACCGGCACCCCGCTGCTGACCGAGCTCTCCGCCGGAGGAGTCCGCGCCCTCGTCGCGGACGGCGGCCACGTCGTCGACGTACGACCGGCTGCCGACTACGCCGCCGGCCACATACCCGGATCGCTCTCCATCCCCCTCCGGGGCCAGTTCGCCACCTGGCTCGGCTGGCTCCTGCCCGACACCGCCCCCCTCGTCTTCGTCACCGCCGACGGCCAGGACCCGGGCGAGATCGTCCGGCAGGCGTACAAGATCGGCTACGAGCGTCTCGCCGGCCGCCTCGACGGCGGTCTGCCCGCTTGGACCGCTGCCGGCCACCCGCTGGCCTCCACTGCCTTCGTCACCGCCGACCGTACGGACAGCCGTCCCTATGTCGACGTACGGCAGGAGTCGGAGTTCGCCACCGGGCACGTCCCCGGCGCGGTCAACATCGAGCTCGGCGGCCTCGCCCGCGCAGCCGCGGACGCCCCCGAGGGCGCGATCGTGGCCTGCGGGCACGGCGAGCGCGCCATGACCGCCGCCAGCCTCCTCGAACGCGCCGGCCACACCGACGTCGCCGTCCTCGACGGCGGACCGGCCGACTACGCCGCCGCCCACGGCGAGCAGCTCGTTCGGAGCCCGGAGGGCATCCGCTCGTGAAGACCCCCCGCGTCCCGGCCGCACCGACGCACGCCTCCAGCCGTCCGGTACGCCTCGGCCTGCGCGAGAACCGGCTCCAGTTCACCCTGCTGGTCATCGTCAACATCTGCGTCGGCGGCCTGGTCGGCCTGGAACGCACCACCGTCCCGCTCATCGGCTCCGAGACGTTCGGCCTCACCAGTGACCTGGCCGTCTTCTCCTTCATCATCGCCTTCGGCCTCACCAAGGCGTTCACCAACCTCGCCGCCGGAGCCCTGACCTCCCGCTTCCGCCGCAAGCAACTCCTCGTGGCGGGCTGGCTGATCGGCGTGCCCGTACCCTTCGCGCTCGCGTACGCGCCCTCGTGGGGCTGGATCGTCGCCGCCAACGTCCTGCTCGGCCTGAATCAGGGCCTGACCTGGTCGATGACCGTCAACATGAAGATCGACCTCGTCGGCCCCAGACAACGCGGCCTCGCCACCGGGCTGAACGAGGCCGCCGGCTACACCGCCGTCGGCGTCACCGCCCTGGTCACCGGCTACCTCGCCACGAGCTACGGCCTGCGCCCGGTCCCCGAGCTCATCGGCGTCGTCTTCGTCGTCGCCGGCCTCGCGCTGTCCCTCGTCGTCCGCGACACGGCGGCCCACGTGGCCCTCGAACTCGCCCACCACGCCAAGCCGGTCCCCAGCGGCGAGGACACCGGCCTGAAGGCCACCTTCGCCCGCACGTCCTGGCGTGACCGCTCCCTGCGCGGCACCAGCCAGGCCGGGCTGGTCAACAACCTCAACGACGGTCTCACCTGGGGTGTTTTCCCGCTCCTCTTCACCGAGTACGGCCTCGGGCTCGCCGCTGTCGGTCTGATCAAGGGCCTCTACCCGATCCTGTGGGGCATCGGCCAGATTCCCGCCGGCCACCTCGCCGACCGCATCGGACGCAAGCCGCTGATCGTCTACGGGATGCTCGTCCAGTCCGGCGGCTTCGTCCTCGCCCTCGCTCTCCTCGACCGTCCGCTGCTCGCCGGAGTCCTGTCCGCCGTCGTACTCGGCCTGGGTACCGCCATGGTCTATCCGGCCCTCATCGCGTCCGTCTCCGACCACGCCCACCCGGCCTGGCGGGCCAACGCCCTCGGGACGTACCGGTTCTGGCGGGACATCGGCTACGCCGCCGGAGCTCTCGTCGCCGGCATCCTCGCCGACCTCCTCGGCCTGAACGCCACCGTCATCGCCGCCGCCGTCCTGACCGCCGCCTCCGGACTCCTCGCCGCCCGTTGGATCACCGAGCACACGAGGCCCTGACCCCCTGACCACCCCGCCGGGTGGACGACGGGCGAGCCCGGCCGCAGGGTACGCAGGGCGGTGGTCGCGGCCTGGGCGCTCCCCCCGGCGCCGCTGTCTGTGGACTCGCGCTCCGCTCTCACCGTGAACGGGGGCGGACGGGGTGAACGCAGCGCGGGCGATACGCCCGTGGACGCTTCGGCGTCGCGGGCGGCGGTGAGCCAGTCATGGGCGGCGCGCACTCACGTCGAGCCCTCGCCTCCTGCAACGGTGGCGAGTGCGGCGTCAAGGCGGCGCGCCGCCTCGTCCGCGACGGGGGCCATGGCGTCGACGCCGGTGAGGGTGACCATGGTGGCGGGGTCGAGCGCCTGCACGATCACCCGGTCGCCATCGGTGCGGACCACGACGTTGCAGGGCAGCAGCAGCCCGATCGAGCGGTCGGCGTCCAGTGCCTGACGTGCGAGTGGGGGGTTGCACGCCCCGAGGATCAGGTAGGGCTCCATGTCGTGGCCGAGTTTCGCCTTGAGCGTGGCCTGGACGTCGATCTCGGTCAGGATGCCGAAGCCCTGGTCGGCGAGGGCGCGCCGGACGGTCTCCACCGTCTCGTCGAAGGTTCCGGCGACCTCGATGGTGCGGTCGTAGGGCATGTCTTCACCTCACTCTTCGGATGGCGACGGCCTCGGCATGCGGCCGCCCCGGTCGTCGTACTGCCGGTGGCGGTCGGCCCAGGGTGGGGCCGCGAACAGCATGATGTCGTGACGCATCCGTCCGGAGGCGGACGACAGGCGCTGGGAGACCGTTCGGCCCTTCGGTCCGACCCCGTGGTGACGCTCCGGGCGTCGGTTCCCCTCTCCTCCCGTGTACCCGGTGGGGTATATGGAGCTTCAGCAGGCCAAGGGTGGGATTGTTCCGCGGTCCCGGGTTCCCTCGGCTCTCGAATACCTGGGGGGGTATTTGACAGCGCTGGCGGGAGGCGTTTACCGTCGAAGACGTAATACCCAGGGGGGTATCTGGAGGTGGATCTCGCTCATGGCTCGTGAAGTGGACCTGGAGACCTTCGCCGCTGCCTGGAGTGCCGGCGCAGTGGTTGTCGACGTGCGGGAGCCGGAGGAGTACCGGGCGGCGCACGTGCCGGGTGCGCAGCTCGCCCCGTTGTCGACGCTGGCCGCCGCACTGCCCCGCATACCCAAGGGGCGAACGGTGTATGTGATCTGCGCCAGCGGCAACCGCAGCCAGTGGGCCGCGGACCGCCTAGCCGCCGCCGGGATGGACGCCCTTTCCGTCGCCGGTGGGACCCGGGGCTGGGCCGGCACGGGCCGCCCGGTCGCGACGGGGACCGCCCCCGGGGTGGTCTGACCTTCCCTCGTTCACACGCCCGCCCCTTCCGGGGACGGGCCGCCTTTTGACCTTTCGGATACCCCCCAGGGTATCCGTGTCATCGCCTACGGAGGTTTCCGTGTTCTTCGCCCAGTACTACCTCGACTGCCTCTCCCAGGCGTCGTACATGATCGCCGACGAGACGACCGGCCAGGCGGTGGTCGTCGACCCCCGCCGGGACATCTCGGAGTACCTGGCGGACGCCCAGGCCCGCGGCTTCACCGTGGTCGGCGTCATCAACACCCATTTCCACGCGGACTTCGTCGCGGGGCACCTGGAGGTGGCGGCCGAGACGGGCGCCTGGATCGGTTACGGCCGGCGCGCCGAGACGGAGTACCCGATCCGCAAGCTGGCGGAGGGGGAGACCATCCGTCTCGGTGACGTCACGCTGGAGATCATGGAGACGCCCGGGCACACCCCGGAGTCCGTCAGCGTGCTGGTGTACGAGCGCGGCGAGGACACCGTGCCGTACGGGGTGCTCACCGGAGACGCCCTGTTCATCGGGGACGTCGGCCGCCCTGACCTGCTCGCCTCCGTCGGCGTGACCGCCGAGGAGCTCGGCGCCATGCTGTACGACAGCGTGCAGAACAAGCTGATGGGCCTGCCGGACGGGGTGAGGGTCTTTCCCGCGCACGGTGCCGGGTCCGCCTGCGGCAAGAACCTGTCGACGGAGAAGCAGTCGACCATCGGCGAGCAGCGCGCGACCAACTACGCGTGCGCGCCCATGTCGCAGGACGACTTCGTGGCACTCGTGACCGCCGGCCAGTCCGCCGCCCCCGGCTACTTCGTCTACGACGCGATCCTCAACCGCCAGGAGCGCCCGCTGTTCGACCCGGCCGCCGCGCCGAGGCCGCTGACCGTCGAGGACTTCACCCGCCTGCGTGCGGCCGGTGCCGTGGTCGTCGACGCCCGCGATCCGCAGGAGTTCGCCGCCGGCCATCTGCGCGGCTCGGTGAACGTGCCGGCCGACGGCCGCTTCGCCGAGCAGGCCGGCACCGTCCTGCCCGCCGACGCCGACCTGCTGGTCGTCGCCCCGCAGAACCGCGAGGAGGAGATCGTCACCCGCCTGGCCCGGATCGGCTTCGACCGTGTGGCCGGCTACCTGCGCTCCCCGGACGACGCTCTGACCGCGCTGGCCGAAGAGGTCACGGCGGCCAGTCGCCTGACCGCCGCGCAGGTCCGTGCCGCACTGTCGGGCGACAACCCGCCGGTCGTCATCGACGTCCGCAACTGCGGTGAGCGCGGCGAGCACGGCTTCATCGACGGCGCTCTGCACATCGCGCTGGGCGAGCTGCCCCGTCGGCTCGACGAGATCCCGCGCGACCGGCCCCTGGTCCTGCACTGTGCGGGCGGCCATCGCTCCTCGATCGCCGCGAGCCTGCTGCGCCACCACGGCTTCACCGACGTCTCCGACATCCTCGGCGGCTACGCCGCCTGGGCCCTGTCGCACACCCCCGCCGCCGTCTGATCCGGCGGACCGCAGCGGCCGACGCACCCCCGACGGGGCCTCCCGCGCCCTGACGGGCCCCGCCGGGGGCGCCGGCCCTCCCTACCCCCACCTATACCCCACCCCGTATCCCCCTCTCGGGGTCATTCACCACGACGGAGTTCTCATGACGACCGACGCCTCCCGCGCCGCCAGCCTCACCCCCGCCACCCTCCAGCAGCTGATCAAGGACGCCCACGGCCCCCGGGTGCTGGACGTGCGGACCCCGGGCGAGTTCCGGACGGTCCACATTCCCGGTTCCTACAACGTCCCGCTGGACACCCTGCGCGAGCACCGCGCCGAACTCCTGACCCACCTCGACGAGGACGTGGTCCTCGTCTGCCGCTCCGGCGCCCGCGCCGCACAGGCCGAGCAGGCCCTCGCCGAGGCCGGCCTGCCCAACCTGCGCGTCCTGGACGGCGGCATGATGGCCTGGGAGGCCGCCGGGGCCCCGGTCAACCGGGGCGAGGCGCGCTGGGACATGGAGCGCCAGGTCCGCCTGGTCGCCGGATCGGTCGTCCTGGCCACCGGCCTCGTCGGCATCCTGGTGCCCGGGGCGCACCTGATCGGTACGGCGATCGGCGCCGGCCTGACGTACGCGGCGCTCAGCAACTCCTGCATGATGGGCGTCCTGCTGTCCAAGCTGCCCTACAACCGCGGCCCGCGCACCGACATCCGTACCGTCGTCGCCTCCCTGCGGGACCGCTCGTGATCACGCTCGTCCTCGCGGCATCCGTACTGATCGGCGTCAGCCTGGGCGTCCTGGGCGGCGGCGGCTCCATCCTGACCGTGCCGATCCTGGTCTACCTGGCCGGTCAGGACACCAAGGAGGCCATCGCGACCTCCCTGTTCGTCGTCGGCGTGACCAGCCTCGTCGGACTCCTCCCGCACGCCCGCGCCGGCCGGGTGCGCTGGCGCACCGGCCTGATCTTCGGCGCGGTCAGCATGGTCGGCGCCTACGGCGGCGGACGCCTCGCCGAGTACATCCCCGGCACCGTCCTGCTCGTCGCCTTCGCGCTCATGATGCTCGCCACCGCCTTCGCCATGCTCCGCAAGTCCCGCAAGGCGAAGGCGGTCAAGCCCGCCCACACCGAACTCCCCGTCAAGCACGTGATCGTCGAGGGCCTCGTCGTCGGCGCGGTCACCGGCCTGGTCGGCTCCGGCGGCGGATTCCTCGTCGTCCCCGCCCTCGCCCTGCTCGGCGGACTGCCCATGAGCGTCGCCGTCGGCACCTCGCTCCTGGTCATCGCGATGAAGTCCTTCTCCGGACTCGCCGGCCACCTCAACGGAGTCCAGATCGACTGGAGCCTGGCGCTGATGGTGACCGCCGCGGCCATCGTCGGCAGCCTGATCGGCAGCCGCTTCGCCGGACGCATCCCCCAGGACACCCTCCGCAAGGCCTTCGGCTGGTTCGTCGTCGTCATGGGCGTCTTCGTCCTCAGCCGGCAACTGCCCCACGCGATCTGGGCCAGCCCGCTCACCTGGACCGGCATCGGCCTCGCGGCAGCGACCGCACTGACCTGGGGCGCAGCGCGCGCACGCCGCCCACGGCCCGCCGCGGAGGCGCCTCAGGTAGGCTCCCGGGAATCAGCCGCCCACCCCTAGCGTTATACCCGCAGGGGTATTCTTGAGTCGTTGGTCGGTGAGAAGGAGGAACCCGGTGAAGGTGGAAGAAGAGGCGGCGACCGCGGTCCTCAACCGGCTGCGGCGCGCTCAAGGGCAGCTCGCGGGCGTCATCGCCATGATCGAGGCCGGCCGCGACTGCAAGGACGTCGTCACACAGCTCGCCGCCGTCTCCCGCGCCCTCGACCGGGCGGGCTTCAAGATCGTCGCGAGCGGTATGCGCCAGTGCCTCGCCGAGAGCGAGGAAGGCGCACCCCCGATGAGCGAGCAGGAACTGGAGAAGCTCTTCCTCACGCTCGCGTGAGGAACGACGGCGGCCGGCGGACACCCGCCGGCCGCCGTCGTGTCACGCCGCGGGCGGACGCGTGGGCCCCACCGGCGGCGATGGGGCCCACGCTCACGTCAGGCGCCGGTCAGGGGCGGCGTACGGTGAAAGCGCACCAGGCGGTCCACTCGGACTCGGTGTTCCCGTCCTTGACCCGCAAGCGCCAGCGGTACTCGCCGTCGGTGAGCTTGCCCTCGGGCACCTGGTAGGCGGCGTCGTGGCTGGTGTAACTGGTCAGCCGCTTGCGCGACGCGCATTGCTGTGTCTCTCTTCCAGCAGCGGACCGCTACTTGACGTAGAGGGTGTGGCCGGGCTCGGGCGGGGCGATCTGGATGCACTGGTACGAGGTCCAGCGGTGCTCGGCGATCAGGCGCCTGCCCTGGGCCTCGCAGCCGCCGAGGTTGCTCAGGTCCTCGTACTCGACCCCGTCGGGGGCCGTGTCGGCCTTGAGCCTGTTCGCGGTGACGTATCCGGCGGCCTGGCCGCCGGCCGTGACACCGTCGGTGCCGTCCCACCGGTAAGGAACACCGAGCCAGACCCGCCCGACCGCGTTCTCCGTGGCAGCGGCCGAGAAACTGGTGAACGTACGGCACTTGACGGGTGTGTTGGGGTCCTCGGTGGTCGCGGTCCACGTCACCTGGTCGGTGGCGGAACCAGTGCGCCGCTTCAGCAGCCAGCCAGCCAGCAGGGCAAGCGCCGCCGCCGCAAGCGTCACCACGACAGCCCGGACCCGCCGCAGGCCGTGCACTCCGTGCGCGTGTCCTTCCGCCAGGCACCCAGAGCCGAAGGGCCCTGCGTCCCGGCCGAACGGGCCCTCACCGCCGGGTACCACATGACCTGCCGCCGAGGACTGTTGCCGCCCGGTTCCGACGGGCGCCGGTGACAGGGTTCAAGTGTTCCCCCAAGCGCCGCGCAGACGCCGGGGAGCACGTCATGTGCCCTGCTTTCGCGGCACTTCGAAACCGACCTCACGGGGGGCCCATGTCTTTCCACGTCGACTCCGAGACCGGCCGGCTGAAGCAGGTCATCCTGCACCGGCCGGACCTGGAACTGAAGCGGCTCACTCCCACGAACAAGGACGCGCTCCTCTTCGACGACGTGCTGTGGGTCAAACGTGCCCGCGAGGAGCACGACGCCTTCGCCGACACGCTGCGCGACCGTGGAGTGCGTGTCCATCTCTTCGCGGACCTGCTGACCGAGACGCTGGCACTGCCCGCCGCTCGGCAACTGGTCATGGACCGGGTCTTCGACGAGCGGGAGTTCGGGGCTGCGTCCACCGACCGATTCCGTGCGTACTTCGACTCCCTGGAGCCGGCAGCACTCACCGCCTGCCTCATCGGCGGTGTCACCAAGGGCGAACTGCGCCAGCGCCTCGGGACCGTACCGAGTGTCCGTCTGCATGCCATGGCGCCGGACGACTTCCTGCTCGCGCCGTTGCCCAACCACCTGTTCACGCGCGACACGTCGTGCTGGGCGTACGACGGGGTGAGCATCAACCCGATGAGCAAGCGAGCCCGCCGCCGGGAGACGGTCCACTTCGAGGCCATCTACCGCCACCACCCCCTCTTCGACAAGGGCGAGTTCCACCGGTGGACCGGCGGCGAAGGGGCCTACCCCGCCACCATCGAGGGCGGTGACGTCCTGGTCATCGGCAACGGCGCCGTACTCGTCGGCATGAGTGAACGCACCACCGCGCAGGCCGTGGAGAACCTGGCGCTGCGGATGTTCGCCGCGGGCTCCGCCCGGCGGGTGGTGGCGGTCAACATGCCCAAGCGCCGCAGCTTCATGCACCTGGACACCGTGATGACGATGGTCAGCGGTGACACCTTCACCCGTTACGCCGGCCTGGGGATGCTGTCGGCCTCCACGATCGAACCCGGGAGGGGCGGGCAAGGGCTGAAGATCACGGACCACGAGCCCGAGTACATGGACCAGGCCATCGCGGACGCCCTGGAGCTGCCGTCCATCAACGTACTCACACCCAGCCAGGACGTGCGTTCCGCCGAGCGGGAGCAGTGGGACGACGGCTGCAACGTGCTGGCCGTGGAGCCCGGGGTGGTCGTCGCCTACGAGCGCAACGTCACCACCAACACCCACCTGCGTAAGAACGGGATCGAGGTCATCACCGTGCGCGGCAGCGAGCTCGGCCGGGGCCGTGGCGGTCCGCGGTGCATGAGCTGCCCGATCGAGCGAGAAGCCGCCTGACGTCCCCCGGCGTCCTGCCACGCCACCACGCCACCACGCCGCCCCTTTCACACCCCTGACACACGCACCCAGGAGTTCGAGCATGACCGTCGACCTGAGCCACCGCACCTTCCTCAAGGAACTCGACTTCACCCCGGAGGAGTTGCGCCACCTGCTGGAACTGTCCGCACGGATCAAGGCAGCCCGCCGCAGTGGATCCGAGGAGCAGCGGCTGCGCGGCAAGAACATCGCCGTCATCTTCGAGAAGACCTCGACCCGCACCCGCTGCGCCTTCGAAGTGGCCGCCCATCAGCAGGGCGCACACGTGACCTACCTCGATCCCGCCGGCTCACAGCTCGGCCACAAGGAATCGATCAAGGACACCGCCCGGGTCCTGGGCCGCTACTACGACGGCATCGAGTACCGGGGCAGCGACCAGCGCCTGGTGGAGGAGCTGGCCCAGTACGCCGGTGTGCCGGTGTGGAACGGTCTGACCGACCAGTGGCATCCCACCCAGTCGCTCGCCGACGTGCTCACCATGTGGGAACACACCGACAAGCCGCTCGACCAGGTGTCCTTCGCCTACCTGGGGGACGCCCGGAACAACGTCGGCAACTCGCTGCTGATCACCGCGGCGATGCTCGGCATGGACGTGCGGATGATCGGCCCCAGCTCCCTGCGCAACGCCCCTGACGTCGTCGACGAGGCACACAAGGCGGCGGCCGGCAGCGGTGCGCGGATCACGCTCACCGAGGACGTGGCCGAAGGCGTGGCCGGAGTCGACTTCGTCTACACCGACGTCTGGCTGTCGATGGGGGAGCCGCCCGAGCTGTGGGACGAGCGCATCGCCTTGCTCAAGCCCTACCAGGTGACCTCCGCCGTCCTTCAGGCGACCGGGAACCCGCGGGTGAAGTTCATGCACTGTCTGCCGGCCTTCCACAACAGCGACACCACCGTCGGCGCGAAGATCGCGGACCGCACCGGCATGACCGCGCTGGAAGTCACCGACGAGGTCTTCGAGTCCTCCCACTCCATCGTGTTCGACCAGGCGGAGAACCGGCTCCACACCATCAAGGCGGTCCTGGTCGCCACCCTCGCCGGCTGAACCCCGCCCGCCCCCTCCCTGGAGAACACTCATGCGTGTCGTCGTCGCCCTGGGCGGTAACGCCCTGCTCCGCCGCGAGGAGCGGCCGGACGCCGCCGTGCAGCTCGCCAACATCCGCGCTGCCGTGCAGGCCCTCGCCCCGCTCGCCCACGAGCACGAGCTGGTCATCACCCACGGCAACGGTCCCCAGGTCGGCATTCTCGCCCTGGAGAGCGCCGCCGACCGCTCCCTGAGCAGCCCCTACCCCTTCGACGTCCTGGGCGCGGAGACCCAGGGCATGATCGGCTACTGGCTTCTGCAGTCCCTGCAGAACGCACTGCCCGGCCGCCAGGTGTGCGCTCTCGTGAACCAGACCCTGGTCTCCGCCGCCGACCCCGCCTTCGCCGACCCGGCCAAGTTCGTCGGCCCCGTCTACGACCAGGAGGAAGCCGAACGCCTGGCCGCCGAGCGGGGCTGGACGGTCAAACAGGACGGCGCCCGCTGGCGGCGCGTCGTACCCTCACCCCGCCCCCAGCGGGTCGTGGAGACCGGCCTGATCCGGCTGCTGCTCGAATCGGGAGCGGTGGCCGTGTGCGCTGGAGGCGGCGGCGTACCGGTCATCCGGGACGAAGAAGGACTGCTGAGCGGCGTCGAAGCGGTGGTGGACAAGGACCTCACCGCCGCCCTCCTGGCCGAGGCACTGGACGCGGACGCCCTGCTGCTGCTCACCGACGTCCCCCACGTGTTCCTCCACTACGGCACCGGCGACGCCGAACCCGTCGGACGGACCACCCCCGCGGCGCTGCGCGCCCAGAACTTCCCGCCGGGATCGATGGGACCCAAGGTCGACGCCGTCTGCCGGTTCGTGGAACTCACCGGCGGCACGGCCGCCATCGGCGCCCTCCACGACGCCCGCGCCCTCCTCGACGGGACCGCCGGCACCGTCGTCACACCCACCGGCCGCGGCCTCGACGGCCGCTCCGACGGACCTGAGGACCTGACATGAGCCTTGGCACCACCCCCGCCACCCCCACAGCCCCTGAGCCCGCCGCTGAGCCCGCCGCTGACAAGGCCGGTACCGGGCCCACGAAGCGGCGCCGCTTGCCCTTCCCCTCGGCGTTCACCGTCCTGATAGGGGTCACCGTCGCGGTCTGGGCCCTGACCTTCGTGCTCCCGGCCGGCCGCTACGAGACCAAGGACGGCAGCCCCCTCCCCGGCACCTACCACTCCGTGGAGGTGACCTCCGGCTTCTGGGAGCGGCTGGGGGACCTGTTCCTCTCACCGGTGAACGGCCTGTACGGCGTCACCGACACCCAGAGCGGTCTCACCACGCCCGGCGGCACCGGGACCTTCGCGGGCGCCGCCGGTGTGTTCCTCTTCATCCTGGCCGTGGGCGCCTTCATCACCGTCACCATGCGCACCGGCGCCCTCACTGCCGGAGTGGCACGCCTTGCCCAACGCCTGCGCCACCACCGAGGGGTGCTGCTCGTCGTTCTGCTGGCGGTGTTCTCCCTCGGCGGCACCACCTACGGCATGGCGGAGGAAACCCTCGGCTTCTACGGGCTGATGATCCCCCTCATGCTCGGCCTGGGCTACGACCGCATGGTCGCCGCGACCGTCATCATGGTCGGTGCCGGTGTCGGAACCCTCGCCTCCACCGTGAACCCGTTCGCCACCGGAGTGGCCTCCGACAGCGCCGGCATCGGCACCGGAGACGGCATCCTGCTCCGCCTGGCGATGTGGGTCTGCCTGACGGCGCTGGCAGCCGCGTACGTGCTGCGCTACGCCCGCCGCATCACCGCCGACCCCACCCGCTCCCTGACCCCGCCCACCGAGGACGACCGCGGTGTCAAGGCCGAGGCGTGCGGCGAGGTGACGCTGACCAGGCGTCAGCGCACCGTCCTGGGCCTCTTCGCGGCCACGTTCCTCTTCATGATCTTCGCTGTGGTCCCCTGGTCCGATCTGCACATCACCTTCCTGCCCACACTCGGCTGGTACTTCCCCGAGCTCGCCGCCCTGTTCATCGTGGCCGCCATTGTCGTCGGGCTGATCGGAGGACTGAGGGAGAAGGGCACGGCGGAGGCCATCACCGTCGGCGCGGGGGACTTCATCGGCGCGGCGATGATCGTCATGCTGGCGCGCGGCGTCACCGTCATCATGAACAACGCCAGCGTCACCGACACCGTTCTCAACACCCTGCACAGTGCCGTATCGGGCACGTCGTCCGGCGTGTTCGCCGTCCTGATGTTCGGAGTGAACCTCCCCCTGGCGTTCTTCGTCCCCTCCTCCTCCGGACACGCGGCACTGGCCATGCCGATCCTCGCGCCGCTGGCCGACTTCGCCGGAGTCAGCCGGGCCCTGGTGGTCACCGCCTACCAGTCCGCCTCGGGATGGGTGAACCTCATCACCCCCACCTCCGCCGTCGTCATGGGCGGCCTCGCCCTGGCCAGGGTCCGCTACGACCAGTACCTGCGCTTCATGGCACCCCTCATGGGCATGCTGCTGGTGGCGGTCGCCGGCTTCCTGGCGCTCGGGGCGGCCGTGAGCTGAGTCCGGTTCTGATGTCCCGGGTCGGCGGACCGATGCACTCGGCCCGCCGGCCCACCCCTGTGTCTGCCGCGGTACGGGCCCCATGGCTCTGCCGGACGGGCCCATCAGGCCCCTGTGCACCACCCCGCTGCTCGGCGACAGTGTGATCCGGCAGGGGCAGGGTGCCCATCAGCCGCTCAGGGAGGTGGGCCCCATGCCCGGACTGCTGGCCATCGGAGCCGTCACATCGATCGGGCTCGGCGCGATCCTCGTGTTCGCCGTCGACTGGCAATGGGAGGGCGCTGACCGGCCCGTGGTGGGACTGATCATGATGGCGGTCGGCATGCTCGCCCTGGTCGCCGCCACCCACATGTACGGCCACGACTCACATTCCGGAAGGACGTCGTGAGTGCGCGGGCGCACACCGGCACCGTCCGTCCCCCGCGGAGGGCCCAGGGCGTCTGGCGGTAGGGGCACTTGCTCCGACGCCCCACGGCAGGACCGCTGTGGTGACAGCCTCGGTGCGTCGAGCGTTGTCCGCACCCGGCGATCCCAGCGATCCCGGCGGTCCCGGCGGTCTGTCAGGTGATGATGGTGTCGGCAAGCGTCTTGACGAAGCCGTAGGCGCCGTGCCGCTTGTCGGCCTCGGCCGTGTCGACCGCGCCCTCGCACAGGCCCCGGCAGGCTCATGCCGACCGCGAGTGGCGGTCAGAGGTGTCGCACCACCGCCACGGGCGCCGCGGCATGGTGCAGCACCGCACGCGTGACCGGGCCGATGTGCGTGCCGATCGCCGAGCGGCGTACACGCCGTCCCACGACCAGCAGCGAGGCGTCCTTCGAGGCGTCCACCAGGTGATCGGCCGCCCGGCCCACCACACACTGCTCCTTGACCTCGACCTCCGGGAACTTGCCCCGCCACGACCGCAGCACGTCGGTGAGCACGCTCGCTTCCCGCAGTCCCAGCGCGACGCCGTGTCCGGGATCGACGCCTTCGGGGTCGTGTCCGAACACGACCGGTGCGTCCCACCCGTGGACGACCCTCAGGGCAGCTCCGCGTGCGGCGGCGGCGGAGAAGGCGAACTCGATCAGCTCGTCACACGGCCGGGCGAGATCGAGCCCCAGCACCACGTCGAGGTACCGCGCCCGGCCGATCGGGCCGTCCCCGGGCTGCTTCTCGTCCTCGGCCCGCTCGCCGGCCCGCACGACGACGACCGGGCGCTCGGCGTGCGCGATGACGGGCAACGACACCGATCCGGCCAGGAAGCCACCCAGGGAACCCAGTCCTCGTGAACCGAGCACCAGGACCTCGGCCTTGTCGGCTGCGGAGAGCAGCACATCGACAGGACGGCCGCAGACCTGCTCGACGTCGATGTGGAGACCGGGGTGTCCCTCTCGCAGCCGCTCGGCCACGTCCAGCGGGACACGCTCGGCCTGGTTCCGCGTGACGGCCGTTTCAGCGGGAGCGTTGTCCGCGCCCGTGAACGGGGCGTGGACGAAGCCCGGTGACCACTCCTGCCAGGCATGGACGATGTGCAGGGACAGACCGCGCAGCCGCGCCTCTCGGGCAGCCCACTCCGCAGCTGCCTGCGACTCGGCCGAGCCGTCGACGGCGGCGATGACGGTACGCAGTGACATGGGATCCTCCGGGTAAGGGGTCGTGTTCGTCGGGGAAGCGGCCGAAGACCGAGGCGAGGGCCGGGCCTTCTGCCGCCGTGCGGCGTTCGCCGGCCGTCGGCATCCCGCGGCGGCCGGCTGCGGCAAGCCGAAAGCGGAGCTTGACAGCCCTCAGCCTGTCCGGCGCCGAGCGCTCCCGGCAGAGCCGACCGGGCCACCGCCGCGGGGCCACCGGTCCCCCCGCATCGCGTATCCGTCCGGGACGTACGGGGCGCCCGCAGAAGGCCGTTCGGCCAGGCTCGGAGCCGGGGACTGAAGCCGGGGACAAGGACAGAGCAGGCACGCCGAGAGCACGCACCGGACGCCGCTCCTGACGGGCAAACGTTGCCTGGCGCGGCAACTAGATCCGCGGGACACGCGAGGCGTCTCGCCTGTCGGCCGTCAGCCGGTTGACCACGCCGACGACGCCGTCGACCCGCCAGACGGCCCGCACCAGCGCCGCGGTGTCGATCTCCGGTCCGGCGACACCCTCGACGGTGACGATTCCCTCCCGGACATCGATGTGGAGCCTGCCGGCGTCGTGCGCGGGACCGTGGGGGCACACGACGCCGGTCACGGCCTCGTGGATCTCCTCGTCGGTGCGCAGGAAGACGCGCAGGAGGTCGCGGCGTGTGGTGATGCCGATGAGACGGTCCTCCTCGTCCACCACGGGCAGCCGGTCGATGTGGCGGCGTTCCATGATGCGCGCTGCGTCGACCACGCGCTGTTCGGGATGCACGGTGACCGCGGGACTGGACATCAGCCCGCCGGCCGTCAGGGCTGGTCCCTGGGTGGGGCGCGCGTGAGCGATCCGTCTCAGGGCTCGCAGCACGCGTTCCCGGCCGGATCCGGTCCGGCCGCGCGCCGCCTGCCGCCGGGTCAGGTCGGTCTGGGAGACCACGCCCATGACCTTGTCGTCATCGTCCACCACGGGCAGACCACTGATGTGGTGGGAAGCAAGCAGGCGGGCCAGCTCCTTGAAGGGAGTGTCGGGGTGCGCCTGGACCACTTCGCCGGTCATCACGTCGCCTACAGTCCGGTGCTCCACCACGGTCGTCATCTCCATTCGCCTGAGTAGCTCCTGACCGCCGCCCACGCCGTCACGGCCTTCGTCCCAGCAGTGAGGAAACGGGTCTCGGGGGGCGGGGATGCCGATCGCGGCCACCGTCGCGCCGGGCCGTGTGGCACCGCCCGGACGCCTCGACGCGGATGCGGACCTGCTCGGGCCCGGGCACGGGATCGGGACGTTCCCAGTGCTGTGTGCACCGCGCCGAACACCGAGACCCGGCACACCTTTCCGGCCACAGCACCTCACCAGCGGATCTCGCAGGGTCTCCAACCACTGCTGCCCTCATGGCTCGCTCCTCTTGTTCGTCGCTGCCTCCAGAGTGGTGCGAGGCGCTCGGAAGGGGCAGAACCGGTCAGGACCCGTATCGCGGGCCGTTCGGCCCGTGATCTGCCGGGCCCCTCGGCGTGCGGGAGACGAGGGCCCAACGGCCCTGTGACACCCCTGTTCGACTCCTGCCGCGGGGCAGGTGGGAGCCCGACGCCGGCGGCACCTGCATCGGTACCCCTTGAGAGGGCGGCGGAGACGACCGTACGTACGGCGATCAACGGCTTCGGGCGCATCGGGCGCAGCTGTCTGCGCTGCGGCAGGGCGCCAGGAGGATCCGGAGACCATCGGGTCCCTCCCCGGGACCTTCGGGACCTTCGCCACGGGCCTCTCCGGCGCAAGGCTGTAGCTGACACGACGAGCGGCCACCCGCCACCCCCGTGACCGGCCCAGCCACCCGCATCCAAGGAGCCATCCATGACTCAGGTGACCAGTGACCGCCGCGACACCTCCGACGAGGATGTCCCCTCCGACGCGCGGATCGCCGTGAACGGACTCGTCGACAACGCTTCCAAGGCGCTTGCCGACTTCGAGTACCTCACCCAGGAGCAGGTCGACCACATCGTCGCCAAGGCGTCCGTCGCCGCTCTGGACCAGCACACCGCCCTGGCACGCCTGGCGGTGGAGGAGACCGGACGCGGGGTGTTCGAGGACAAGGCGGCGAAGAACATGTTCGCCTGCGAGCACGTCACCCACGGCATGGCCCGGACCAAGACGGTCGGCGTCATCGCGCGTGACGACATCGAGGGCATCATCGAGATCGCCGAACCGGTCGGCGTGCTCTGCGCGATCACCCCTGTCACCAATCCGACGTCCACCACCGTCTTCAAGGCGCTGCTCGCGCTGAAGACGCGTAATCCGGTCGTCTTCGCCTTCCACCCCTCCGCGCAGACGTGCAGCGCCGAGGCCGCCCGCATCGTGCGGGACGCGGCCGTCGCCGCCGGCGCCCCCGAGCACTGCGTGCAGTGGATCGAGGCGCCTTCGATCGAGGCCACCGGCCTCCTCATGCGCCACCCGGGCGTGGCCCTGATCCTCGCGACCGGCGGGAACAGCATGGTCAAGGCCGCCTACTCGGCCGGCAAGCCCGCCGTCGGCGTCGGCGCCGGCAACGTCCCTGCCTATGTGCACCACAGCGCGGATCTGCGCCGGGCGGTCAACGACCTCGTCCTGTCCAAGTCCTTCGACAACGGCATGATCTGCGCCTCGGAACAGGCGGTCATCCTCGACACCGGCATCTACGAGCAGGCTTTGGCCGAGTTCCGGCGCCTGCACGCGTACGTCGCGACGGCCGAGGAGAAGCTGAAGCTGGAGACCTACCTCTTCCCGCCGGACCCGGCCGGCCGGCAAGGCCGCGTCAATCCGGCGGCGGTGGGCCGGAGCCCGGCCTGGATCGCCGAGCGGGCAGGGTTCGCGGTACCCGCCGGGACGTCGCTCATCCTGGCCGAAGCAAGCCGCGTCGGGCCCGACGAGCCGCTCACCCGGGAGAAGCTCTGCCCGGTGCTCACCGTCCTGCGGGCCGGCTCGACCGACGAAGGCTTCGACCTCGCGGCCGACATGGTCGCCTTCCACGGGCAGGGGCACAGCGCCGTCATCCACACGGGCGACCCGGCCCTCGCCGAGCGCTACGGCCGCCGTATGAAGACCGTGCGGGTCATCGTCAACTCGCCGTCCTCGCAGGGCGCGATCGGCGGTATCTACAATCGTCTGCTTCCCTCCCTCACCCTGGGCTGCGGCTCCTGGGGCAGCACGTCGGTCTCCGACAACGTCTCCACCGCCCAGCTGCTGAACATCAAGCGCGTCACCACGCGACAGAACAACCTGCAGTGGTTCAAGGTGCCGCCGAAGATCTACTTCGAGCCGCAGGCCATCCGCTACCTGACCGCGATGCCCGGCGTGAACCGCGTCACGGTGGTCACCGACGCCACCATGACCCGGCTCGGCTACGTCGACCGCGTCAGCCGCGTCCTGCAGCAGCGTGAACACCCCGTGACCATCCAGGTGATCGACGACGTCGAAGCCGAGCCGAGCATCGACTCCGTACGGCGCGGCGCCGCCCTCATGCGCGACTTCCGCCCGGACACCATCGTCGCGCTGGGCGGCGGATCACCCATGGACGCGGCGAAGGTGATGTGGCTGCTGTACGAGCAGCCCGAGGTCGACTTCTCCGACATGCGGCAGAAGTTCTCCGACATCCGCAAGCGGGCCTTCCGCTTCCCCGTGCTCGGCGAGCGGGCCCGCCTGGTCTGCGTGCCCACCACCTCGGGCACCGGCGCCGAGGTCACCCCGTTCGCGGTGATCTCCGACCCGGCGACCGGCAAGAAGTACCCGCTCGCCGACTACGCCCTCACCCCGAGCGTCGCCATCGTCGATCCCGTCCTGACCGCCGACCTGCCTTCCTCGCTCGCCGCCGACAGCGGCTTCGACGCCCTCACCCATGCCACCGAGGCATACGTGTCGGTCTACGCCAACGACTTCACCGACGGCCTGGCGCTGCACGCCATCAAGCTGATCTTCGAGAACCTCAAGGCCGCGGTCACCGGCCAGGACGCACAGCGAACCCCGGCCCGGGAGAAGATGCACAACGCGGGCACCATCGCCGGCATGGCCTTCGGCAACGCCTTCCTCGGCATCGTCCACGCCATGTCGCACACCCTGGGCGCCACCTTCCACATCGCCCACGGCCGGACGAACGCGATCCTCCTGCCCCACGTGATCCGCTACAACGGCACCGTTCCCGCCAAACCGACGGGCTGGCCCAAGTACGAGAGCTACCGGGCACCCGAGCGCTTCCAGGACATCGCCCGCGCCTTGGGCCTGCCCGCCTCCAGCCCCGCCGAAGGCGTCGCCTCCTACGCCGCCGCCGTGGAGCGCCTGCGCGACGCGGTCGGTATCGAGCCGTCCTTCCGCGCCCTCGGCATCGACGAGACGGCCTTCATCACGGCTCTTCCCGCGCAGGCGCTGAACGCCTACGAGGACCAGTGCGCCCCGGCCAACCCGCGCATGCCGATGCTCGACGACATGGAGGACATCATGCGCGCCGCCTACTACGCCGGTCCTCGGCCGCTGCCCTTGATCTGATCCTCCGGTCACCCGCACGGCCGTTAGGCTGTCCACAGTACGGGCGGGTGATCGACGGAGGAGGCCCAGTGGGCGTGGAGGAGCCGCTGTCGCGGATGCCCCAGATGAGGCTCGACGAGCTGCTGGAGGAACTGCAGGCGCGCATCAATGCCGCGCGCGGCACCCGGGACCGGGTGCACAGCCTTCTGGAGGCTGTCGTCTCGGTCGGCCGCGAGCTGGACCTCTCCCAGGTGCTGCGACGGATCGTGGAAGCCGCCGCGCTGCTTGTCGACGCCCAGTACGGGGCGCTCGGGGTGATCGGCCCCGACGGCCGGACCCTGTCGCAGTTCCTCACCGTCGGACTGACCGAGGAGGACATCGCCAGGATCGGGCCCCTGCCGGCCGGGCACGGCATCCTCGGCGAGCTCATCCGCAACCCCGAACCGCTTCGCCTGGCCGACCTGGGAGCCCATGATGCGTCCTACGGCTTCCCCCCTCACCACCCGCCCATGCGGACCTTCCTGGGCGTGCCCATCCGCATCCGCGACGAGGTCTTCGGCAACCTCTACCTGACGGACAAGCACGGAGGGCAGGACTTCGACGCCGAGGACGAGTCGGTGATCGCCACCCTGTCCGTCGCGGCCGGCGTCGCCATCGACAACGCCCGGCTCTACGAAGCCTCGCAGCGTCAGCAGCGCTGGCTGCAGGCGAACGCGGAGATCACCAACAGCCTGCTCTCCGGCAGCCCGCGCCTGGAGGTCCTGGAGCTGATCGCCCGTCGCGCCCAGGAGATCACGGGAGCAGCGCTCGCCGACGTGTCCGTGCCCGTGGCCGGGACGGACGACCTCGTCGTCGAGCTGGCCATAGGGGCCGACGGCGACACCCGTCGCGGCCTGGTGGTTTCGGTCGAAGGCACTCTTTCCGGCGCTGCCTACAAGACCGGCACGCCCGTGACCACCACCGACCTCGCCGAGGACGACCGCTACAGCGCCGGGCCCCGCCGCTTCGACGGCCTGGGCCCGGCGGCCGCTGTCCCCCTGGGCACCGCGGTCAAGGACACCCGGGGCGTGCTGCTGCTGGCCCGCCGCCAGGGAGAGCCGGTCTTCACCGAAGCCGAACTGGAGCCGCTGCTGGCCTTCGCCGGGCAGGCTGCGCTCGCCCTGGAGCTGGCCGAACGCCGCAGCGACGCGGAAACCCTCGCGCTCCTGGAGGACCGGGACCGCATTGCCCGCGATCTTCACGACCTGGCCATCCAGCGCCTGTTCGCGACCGGTATGACCCTGCAGAGCGCCGCACGGCTCGTGCAGCACGAGGGCGCCGCCGAACGGGTCTCGCGCGCGGTCGGGGACCTCGACGAAACCATCAAGATCATCCGTTCTACGATCTTCGGCCTGCGCGCCCGCGAGGAGGACACCGGGCCGAGTCTGCGGGCACGGGTCGCCCGCGCGGTGGGCGAGACGGCGACCACACTCGGTTTCCCGCCCCGGCTGAGCATGGAGGGCCTGCTGGACACCGACGTCCCCCCGCAGGTGGCCGATCACGTCATGGCGGCCCTGAGCGAAATGCTCAGCAACGCCGCCCGCCACGCACATGCCACCCGGGTCGAGGTCGCCCTGCAGGCCACCTCCGCCGAAGTCGTCCTGACCGTGACGGACAACGGCCGGGGCATTCCCGCCGACGGCAGGCGCAGCGGCCTGAGCAACCTCGAAGAGCGGGCCCGCAGCGTGGGCGGCGTCCTGGAGATCGGGTGCCCGCAGGAGGGCGGCAGTCGGCTGGTGTGGCGCGCGCCCCTCACCTCCGGCCCCGGCAGGTGACCGTCGGCTTCCCGGCCGGCGCACATCCGGTCCGCCCGGTGCAGGCCAGTGGCGGTGAAGCGGCATCCGCCGTCGCGGGCCCGGTCATCCGGAGCGACTGGCCTGCCCGCACACGGTGAGCTGAAAGCCCGTCACCAGGTCCGGCCGGATACGCAGCGCGGAGTTCATGGCGAGGTGTCGCACCCACGGGCGCAGACGGCCGGCGAAGCGCGCGAGTTCACTCTCGTCGGTGACCCGGTGGGCGTATCCGGTGACCACCACGCTCCAGCCGATGTGCGTATGCGGGTCGATGACGTCCGCCTCGTAGGCCACCACGACACCTGTGGCCTGGGTGGGCGTCACGATGGAAGCGAGCGTGGCGCCGTCGTGCAGCTGGACGATGATGTCCTCGCCGTCCATGTGGTGGTTGACCGGGCGGATGGCCGGCAGGGCCTGATGCGTGAAGACGATGCGCCCGAGCGACACGCTGCCGAGCAGCCGCAGCGCCTCGGCGCGGTCGAGCTGTCGCATCCGCCGGGGCCCCACCGCCTCACGGTGGTCGCCCACCGTGGTGTGCGTGGCTTCGTCCTTCATCATGCCAACCTTCTGCTCCAGCTCGGTCCTGGACGACGTCGCCGCCCGCAGTCAGCGTCTCCCGGGACACCCTCCCGCCAGTAGGGCCGAACGGACCTTTCCGGCCGTGCCGGGTTCCCGACATCACCGTTGGCCGGACCTCGCCGGTCGGTCAGGCGAAGGAGCAGGGTACGGCGCGGTCCGCACCCAAGGCGCGGATGACGCGAGCGGGGAGCCGCTGGATGCGGCACAGGCGCAAGCGCACACCGGCCGCCACGCACCGGCGGTGCATGCGCAGGAACAGCGCGACACCGGAACTGTCACAGAAGGTGACGTCCGCCAGGTCGAATAACAGGTCGCGCCCGGTCGCCCGTGTGAGGTCGGTCAGCGCCGGCTCGATGTGGGCGACCGTATGCACATCGAGTTCCCCGGCCAGGACGACTGCCGTCGTGCTGTGGTCCAGCGGGGTCGTGGTCAGGCTGATCTGTGGCGTCGTCATGGCGGCAAGCCCTGCTTTCCGGATCCAGGCGGTGTCCGGGGCCCTGATCGCCCCGGCTGTGCCGGCGCTGGAAGTCCACCAGATCGTGCGTGAGGGCAGAAGGCGCGGCGGGTCCCTGCCCGCAGGGCCGAAGGTCCCTCGCCGGTGAAGCCTCCTCGCCGCCAGTCGAACGCGTGACCGGACGTGAAGGGGTGGACGCCCGTGCGCCCGTCCCGAGGCCGTCGGCCACCACCGGGAGCGCGTGGGCCCCGCGGCCCCGGGTACCTGAGTCGCCGGGATCTGACGGGAGGATGAGGGCCATCCGGCCCTGGTGGGAGAGCCGGTGAGACGGCACGATGCGCAGTGATCCGCCTACGGCGGAGAACTCGGCGAACACGGAGTGTGCGATGACGGACAGCAGCGGCGGCCTCACCGAGAAGGAGCCGGTCAGGGTTTTCCTCCTCGACGACCATGAGGTGGTGCGCCGCGGTGTGCACGATCTGCTGGACGCCGAACCGGACCTGACCGTGGTCGGGGAGGCCGGCACGGCCGAGCAGGCGCTGGTCCGGGTGCCCGCACTGCGCCCGCAGGTCGCCGTTCTCGACGTGCGTCTGCCGGACGGGGACGGTGTGAGCGTGTGCCGGGAGCTCCGCTCGCGCATGCCCGACCTGGCCTGTCTGATGCTGACGTCGTTCGATGACGAGGAGGCGCTGCTCGACGCGATCATGGCCGGTGCGTCCGGCTACGTCCTCAAGCAGATCACGGGCACCGACCTGGTCACCGCCGTGCGTACGGTCGCCTCCGGCCAGTCCATGCTGGACCCCGGCGCCACGGCCCGGGTCATGGCCCGGCTTCGTGGCGGATCCCCCCAGGAGGAGCAGCGGCCGGGCCTGCCCGGATTGACCGAGCGGGAGCGCGAGATCCTCGCCCTGGTGGGGGAGGGGCTGACCAACCGGGAGATCGGCAAGCGGCTGTACCTGGCGGAGAAGACCGTCAAGAACAACATCTCCCGGCTGCTCGCCAAGCTGGGTGTCGAACGCCGGGTGCAGGCCGCCGTCATCGCCACCCAGGCACTGGCGGCCCAGGAGGACCAGGTCGCTGCGGCCGGGCGGGAAGGCCGCCCGCGAGGCTGACGCCGCTCCCACCCGCGGACGAGAACCGGTGGAACGGCTCCTGGGGGCAGGGGACCGCGGTGTCCTGGCCCCCTGCTGAGCTGGTTTCGCAGGTGGTCTCCGCCCTGGTCCGGGTCGGCTTCGACATGCCGGTCGGCGATGACGCCGACATCCCGGGGGTGTGACCCGGATGACCGGGGGCGCTTCGGTCCGTCGGCGGCCTCGGACGGGTTCACCTCGCCGGCCCGTGAACAGGCAGGCGGTGTCGCTCTCGTGGCGGGGACCGGCCAGGTGGCAAGCCCCCGCCGCGAGGAGGCTGTCAGTCGTGCGGTACGACAGCGACGGGGCAGCGGGCATGGTGCAGGGCGGCGTGGGCGACCGACCCGATGCGGGTACCGACGGGCGCGCTGCGCGTCCGTCGGCCGACCACGAGCAACTGCGCGTGCGACAGGGTGGACAGCAGCACCTGTCCCGCGCTGCCGATCTCGACGTGCTCGATCACCGGGACGTCGGGGAACCGTGTCCGCCACGGGGCGAGCGCCTGCGCCAGGGCCTTCTTCTCGAACGGCTCCAGCCCTCCGGCCTCGTCCACGAGGCGCATCGAGCCGGGGCTGTAGGCGTAGACCGGCGGCAGGGCCCAGGCCCGTACCGCACGCAGGGCGACGCCCCGTGCGGCCGCCTCCTCGAAGGCGAAGCCGAGCACCGCGTCGCTGTCCTGCGGTGCGCCCTGCTGGCCCACCACGATCTCGCCGCTCTCCGCCGGCGGGGCCTGACGGTCGCGGGCACGCACGGACACCACGGGTCGTTTCGCCGCAGCGATCACCTGCTGACCGTAGGAGCCGAGGAGGAAGCCGACGAACGCCCCGTGCCCCCGCGAACCAAGCACCAGCATCTCGGACGCTTCGGCCTCCTTCAGCAGTGTGGCGACCGCGGTGTCCTCGACCACTTCGGCGGTGACCGTGAGAGCCGGGTGACGGCCGCCGACGTGTGTCGCGGCTTCGCGGAGCACCGCGTGGGCGGACTCGGCCTGCGCCTGCCTGTCCTGGACGACGGGGACGTCCAGGGGCTGCCAGAGCCAGGCGTGCACGATACGCAGCGGCACCCCGCGCAGTTCGGCTTCGCGCGCCGCCCAGTCCGCCGCTGCGAGGCTCTCCGCGGACCCGTCCACTCCTACGGTGATGGCGCTGGTCATGAGGGTGCCTCCATACGGTTCGACGGGCATGGCCGCTTCGGCCGTGCTTCCTGTCCTCAGCCTCCGTGAAGAGGCGGCGGTCCGCCGAGGGCCTATCGGCCCTGTCTCCCGGCCATTCGGTCACGGCGTCGCGGCTGACCGGCCGGTGATGCGCGCCCGCGGAGGCCTCCTGGCCCACGACAGGGACCTCCGGCCCCCTGCGCGCGCCGTCCCGGCCGATCACTGTGGAGGGGCAGGCCCGCCCGGCAGCGCCCCCGAGTGCCGGACGGCACTCTCGGGGCCCCTGAGGTCAGCCTGTCCGTGCCGCATCCGGCCCTCTCGGCCGCCAGACCAACGGAGTCCCCATGTCCCGCACCGTCACCGTCGGCCTCGACGGTTCCCAGGAAAGCCTCACCGCCACACAGTGGGCCGCCCAGGAGGCACTGCGCCGCGCGGTGCCGCTGCGGCTGGTCCGGGCAGGGAGCAGCGACGAGGACCCGCGGACGCGTCTGGTCGACCCGGCGACGGCACGCGGATGGGGCGAGCGCACTCTCGCCACCGCCGAAAGCCGGCTGCGGCGCCGCCACCCGGGTCTGGACGTCGAGACGCAGTGGGTGGCCGACGACCCGGTGGACGTACTGTGCGCCGCCGCCGAGGAAGCGGAACTGCTGGTGCTCGGCTCCCGCGGTCTGGGCGGGCTGGCCGGCTTCCTCGCAGGATCGGTCTCGTTGGCCGTCCTGGCCCGCACACGACGGCCTGTCGTCCTCGTCCGGCCGCACGACCCCCTGGAGCCCGAGGAGGACCGTGCGGGCGGGGACGTGGTGATCGGTCTGGACGTGTCCGCCCCCGGCGACGAGGTGCTCGCCTTCGGCTTCGCCGCGGCCGACCGGTACGGCTGCGGCCTGCGCGTGGTCCACAGCTGGGCGGTCCCGGCGCTCTACGGACTCGACACGGGCGGCGTACTGCCGCTGCTCATGACGGAGGTCGCCGAAGACGCGCGACGGGCGCTCGACGAGGCGCTGGCTCCCTGGACCGAGAAGTTCCCGGGCGTACCGGTGGTGCGCGACTGCCGCCAGGGCCGCCCGGCGCAGGACCTGACGGAGCTGTCGCACGAGGCCCGTCTCGTCGTCGTCGGCCGCAAGGTCCGGCGCGCACGGATCGGCACCCATATCGGGGCCGTCACCCACGCGGTCCTGCACCACAGCCTGGCCCCGGTCGCCGTCGTACCGCACGACTGAACCGGTTCGCCGGCTGAGCGACGCATGTCCGGCGAGCGACGACCACCCGAAGGTGAGCCGGGCACCCGCCCGCCGCCGTCCCTTGGAGATGACGACATGACCGTGACCGTCCAGCCCTCCGCCGCCACCCGCCTGAGCGGCTCCGCATGGCGCGGTTTCACCGGTGAGCCGTGGCAGCGGCGGATCGACGTGCGGGCTTTCATCCAGGCGAACTACACGCCGTACGAGGGTGACGCCGCGTTCCTGGCCGGTCCCACCGACCGCACCCTGGCCGTGTGGAACACCGTCGCCGCCCTCTTTCCCGAGGAGCGCCGCAAGGGCGTGCTCGACGTCGACACCGCGACGCCCTCCACCATCACCTCCCATGCGCCGGGCTACATCGACCGCGACCGGGAGCTGATCGTCGGATTGCAGACCGACGCACCGCTGAAGCGGGCGATCATGCCCAACGGCGGGCTGCGCATGGTCGAGAACGGGCTGCGTGCGTACGGCTTCGAACCGGACCCGTTCGTCAGCACGGTCTTCGGCATGTACCGCAAGACCCACAACGACGGCGTCTTCGACGCCTACACCCCCGAGATGCTGCGCGCCCGCAAGGCCGGCATCATCACCGGCCTGCCCGACGCCTACGGCCGCGGCCGGATCATCGGCGACTACCGCCGCGTCGCCCTGTACGGCACCACCCGCCTGATCGAGGCCAAGCGCGCCGAGCGGGCCCGCCTGGACGAGACCCCGTCCACGGCCGACGTCATCCGCGACCGCGAGGAACTCGCCGAGCAGATCAGGGCGCTGGGCGAACTGGAGCGCATGGCCGCCTCCTACGGCTGCGACGTGTCCCGGCCCGCCGCCACCGCGCACGAGGCCGTCCAGTGGCTCTACCTGGGTTTCCTCGCCGCCGTGAAGGAGCAGAACGGCGCGGCGATGTCCCTGGGCCGCACCTCCACCTTCCTGGACGTCTACCTCCAGCGCGATCTCGACGAGGGGCGCATCGACGAGAGCCGGGCCCAGGAGCTCGTCGACGACTTCGTGATCAAGCTGAGGATCGTTCGGTTCCTGCGCACACCGGAGTACGACGCGCTGTTCTCCGGAGACCCCACCTGGGTCACCGAGTCCATCGGCGGCGTCGGCGAGGACGGCCGCCCCCTGGTCACCCGCACCTCCTTCCGCTTCCTGCGGACCCTCTACAACCTCGGCCCCGCCCCCGAGCCCAATCTGACCGTGCTCTGGTCCCGCCGGCTGCCCGAGGGTTTCAAGCGGTTCTGCGCCCAGGTGTCCATCGACACCAGCTCCATCCAGTACGAGTCCGACGACCTGCTTCGCCCCCGCACCGGCGACGACACGGCCATCGCCTGCTGCGTCTCCGCGATGGCCCCGGGCATGCAGATGCAGTTCTTCGGCGCCCGCGTCAACCTCGCCAAGGCCCTGCTCTACGCGATCAACGGCGGCCGCGACGAGATGACCGGCGAGCAGGTGGCGCCCGCGGCGGCTCCACTGACCGGCGAGTACCTCGACTACGACGAGCTCGCGAAGGCGTACGACACCATGCTGGACTGGCTCGCCGCGACGTACGTCAACGCCCTCAACGTCATCCACTGCATGCACGACAAGTACGCCTACGAGCGCATCGAGATGGCCCTGCACGACCACCCGGTCCACCGCACCATGGCCTGCGGCATCGCAGGCCTGTCGGTTGCCGCGGACAGTCTCTCGGCCGTCAGGCATACACGCGTGAAAGTCATCCGGGACGCCACCGGTCTGGCCGTCGACTACCAGGTCGAGGGAGACTACCCGGCCTACGGGAACGACGACGACCGCGCCGACGGCATCGCAGTCGACCTGGTCCGCTCCTTCATGGCCAAGGTGCGCCGCCACCCCACCTACCGCAACGCCGAACACACCCAGTCGGTGCTCACCATCACGTCCAACGTGGTGTACGGCAGGCATACCGGCAACACGCCCGACGGCCGCCGCGCAGGTGCCCCCTTCGCCCCGGGCGCCAACCCGATGAACGGCCGTGACCGCCACGGCATGGTCGCGTCCGCTCTGTCGGTCGCCAAGATTCCGTACGACCAGGCACGTGACGGCATCTCGCTGACCTCGACCATCACACCCGAGGGCCTGGGCCACGATCCGACGGAACGGGCGGGTCACCTGGTCGGCATCCTCGACGCCTACACGGCGGCGGGCGGATTCCACATGAACGTCAACGTCCTCGACCGCGCCACGCTGGAGGACGCCATGGAACACCCCGAGAACTACCCGGAGCTGACCATCCGCGTCTCCGGGTACGCCGTCAACTTCGTCAGGCTCACGCGCGAACAGCAACTGGACGTCATCACCCGCACGTTCCACGGTGCCCGGTGACCACCGGCCGCATCCACTCCTGGGACCTCTCCACCGGCGTGGACGGACCCGGAACCCGGTTCGTCCTCTTCCTCAGCGGCTGTCCGCTGCGCTGCCTGTACTGCGCGAATCCCGACACCTGGCACCTGCGCGACGGGCAGCAGGTCACCGTGGACGAGGTGATGGCCCGCGTCGAGCGGTACCGCCGGTTCACCGATCTGGCCGGCGGAGGAGTGACCCTCACCGGAGGTGAGCCCCTCCTCCAGCCCGCCTTCACCGCCGAGGTGCTGCACCGGTGCAGGGAACTCGGCCTGCACACCGCCCTGGACACCTCCGGCGCGCTCGGCGCCCGCGCCGACGACGCGCTTCTGGCCGACACCGACCTGGTCCTGCTCGACGTCAAGTCCTTCGACACCGACGCCTACCGCCGCCTGACAGGTGGCCGTCTGGCCCCGACGCTCGACTTCGCCACCCGCTTGAACCGACTGGGCGTCCGGGCCTGGATCCGCTACGTCCTCGTGCCGGGCTGGACCGACGACCCGGTAGCCGTGGAGGGGCTCGCCCGCTTCCTGGCAGGGCTGGACACCATCGACAGGGTCGACGTCCTTCCCTTCCACAAGCTCGGCGCCCCCAAGTACGACAGGCTCGGCATCCCCTTTCCCCTCCGGGACAACCCGGTTCCCGACACTGCTCTGGTCGACCGCGTGCGCGACCAGTTCCGCGCCCACGGACTCCGAGCACGGTGAGGCACGTGGGAGGGCAGGAACGGATGGCTGCGCTGAACACCATCGGTCCCCCGCTGGGGCCGGTCGGCCCCAGCGGGGGACCGATGGCCCCTCTGCCGGGAAGCTGTCGAACGCGATGCTGGAGCCAGAACACCCGACCCAGGAGGAGACATGGCCCGCACGATCACCGTAGGAGTCGACGGATCTGCCGAGAGCGGGGCCGCCGCAGAGTGGGCGGCACGCGAGGCGAAACTGCGTGAACTGCCGGTTCGGCTGGTCCAGGTGTGGGTGCCGGTGCCCGAGCCGATGGCTGAGGCACCGCTCCTGGGAGAAGAGACCCACCGTCACTGGACCGAGCGGATCCCCCGCGAGTCCGTCGAGAGGCTGAAGCTGCGCCACCCGGGTGTCGAAGTGCGTACCGAGCAGCGTACCGGGACGGCGGCCGAGGTCCTCGTGGACGCCGCCCGTGACGCGGAGTTGCTGGTCCTGGGGTCCCGGTCGCTGAGCGGGTTCGGCGGATTCCTGGTGGGTTCCGTCGGACAGGCCGTGATCGCCCGCACGGAGGCGCCCGTGGTCCTGGTGCGTGCCGGGCAGGAGGCCGCCGACGAGCACGTCACGGACCCTGCCGGCGTTCCGTCCGCCGCCACCGCGTTCCGGCCCGTCGTCCTCGGCCTCGACCACCCCGACGACACCGTCATCGCCTTCGCCTTCGAGGAGGCGCAGCGCCGGAAGACCGCCTTGCACGCGATCCGGGCCTGGGACACCTGGCCCTACGCCGTCTACACCGTCGGTTCGGGTTTCGAGCACCACGAGGAGTTCTCCCGCCAGAGGGCCGACGCACTCGCCGAGACCCTGCGTCCCTGGCGGCAGAAGTACCCGGACGTCGAGGTCGTCGAGGCGTCCCGCCCGGGCAGCGCCGCCGCCCTTCTGATCGACGCCTCCCGCGACGCCTCCCTCGTCGTCGTGGGCCGGCGCGTACGCCGAAACCCCTTCGGCTCGCACATCGGCGCCGTCACCCACGCGGTGCTCCACCACGCCACCGCACCCGTCGCCGTCATCGCCCACGGCTGAAGCGCGCCGTGACGAGAGATCCCGGCCGGGTGAAGGCCCGCATCGTCCTCGACCCCGGCGCGCGGGGCCGGGTGGCCGGGCCTCGGCCGGGCCCCTCGCGCCCCTCGCGCCCCCCGCGCCACGCGCGGGCCCCGGCGTCGAAGCAGCCTCATCCCACTGGTCCGTCGCGGCGGCCGGGTCCCACCGCCGTGCTACCGCCGCGGCTCCGTCTACCGGATGAGGGCACGGGCGTGCTCGGGCCCGGTGAGCGCTGCGCATCGGAGGGACGCGGTCCGGTGAAGCGGGTGATGACGGGGCCGGCCACGGCGAGCAGGAGGACGTAGGCGGCCACGAGGGCGCCGAGCCGGTCGTGACCGGTGCCCATGAGGCCGATGATGACGAGGGAGAACTCGCCCCTGGCGATGAGCACGGTTCCCGCACGCAGCCGTCCCCGGCGTCCCGCGCCTTCGCGGCGTGCCGCGTACCAACCGGAGCCCACCTTCGTCACGGCGGTGACCACGGCCAGGAGCAGGGCGAGCGGAAGCACCGGAAGCAGCGAGCCCGGTGGGATGGACAGGCCGATGGCGAGAAAGAACACCGCGGCGAACAGGTCTCGCAGCGGGCTCAGTACCCTCCGTGCCCGGTCGGCCGCCTCGCCCGTGAGGGAGAGCCCGACCAGGAAGGCGCCGACTGCCGCCGAGACGTGGACGGCCTCCGCGAGGGCCGCGACGACCAGTGTCACACCCAGGACGCGCAGCAACAGCTGCTCCGCGTCCGGGTGCGACAGCAGTCTCCCCAGGTGATGCCCCCACCAGTAGGACAGGGTGAGCGCGGCCGCCACCGCACCCAGGGCCAACAGCACTCCCAGCAGGGCCTGCTGCCATGTGCCGCCGGCGGCCACGACGGCCAGCAGCGGAAGATACGCGGCCATCGCGAAATCCTCCAGCACCAGAACGGACAGCACTGCCGGGGTCTCCCGGTTGCTCATCCTTCGCAGGTCGCCCAGGAGCCGGGCGATGATGCCCGAGGAGGAGACGTAGGTCACCCCGGCGAGCGCGAGCATCCCTGCGGCGTCCAGCCCGAGCAGCCATCCCGCCACCGCACCGGGCGTCGCGTTCAGCACGAGATCGACCCACGCCGAGGACAGGTGGCGGCGCAGACTGACCGTGAACTCCGGCACCGTGAACTCAAGGCCGAGCACGAGCAGCAACAGCACGACACCGATGCCCGCACCGGTCTCCACGAACGAACCCGCCGCCGGGACCGGGGCGATCCCTCCCTCGCCCAGCGCCAGGCCCGCCAGGAGGTACAAAGGGACCGGAGACAGCGCGAAACGCCGCGTCAGCGCGCCGAGCAGACTCAGGCAGGTGAGGATGACGCCCAGCTCCAGCAGCAGGGCGACCGAGATACGCATCCGCTCAGCCCCGGACGAGCCGTTGCACCGCGGCGATCCCCTCTCGGGTCCCGATCACCACCAGTACGTCCCCGGCACTCAGGATCTTCTCCGGACCCGGGGAGGGAATGACCTCCTCACCACGGACGATCGCCACGATCGACGCGCCCGTCCGTGTCCGCGCCCTGGACTCTCCCAGCGGGCGGCCGACGAACGGGGTGCCGGCGGGGACCTCGACCTGTCCGGCGCTGAGGCCGGGCACCTCCCTGGTCAGATCCGCGAACCGCTCGGCGATGCGTGGTGCGCCGAGGATCTCGGCGAGGACGTCGGCCTCCTCGCCGGTGAGCCGGAAGACGGCCCGCGCCTGGTCCGGGTCCGCTTCTTCGTAGACCGCCAGTTCGAAGTCGCCCGAGCGCCGTGCGACCACACCGATCCTGTCGCCTTCCTGGTTGACGAACTGATAGAGCAGCCCCACACCCGGCAGGAGCACCTCGTTGACGTCCACCCGAACCCATCCCGTCCGTCTCGAAGTCGCGTCGTACGGCTCGGCGCCCGACTGCTGTGCACTGGTTATTCGGCATCCGCGGGCGGCAGCTCAAGCACCGGTCCCGGCCGCGGAGGCGCACGGGTGACTCTTCCTGTCGTCGCGCATGCGCCGACAGGGCCGAGCGGCCCCGCACGGAAGGCCGGACGGGCCTCCAGGTGACGGCTCGCTCCGGTCGGGGCACCGGCAGGGGCCGTGCCGGACGACCGCTTCGGGACGGTCGGCCCTCCAGGTGGCCCATACGCCCCATGGCCCGGGGGATGCGTCCGGGGTTGGCTGGGAGACGAGAGCCGGAGTCCGGACGTAGGAGGCGTTATGAGTGGTCTGGTGGTCGTGGGTGTGGACGGGTCGGAGTCGAGTTCCGCCGCGGTGGAGGCGGCCGCCCGGGAGGCAGGGGCGCGTGGGGCGGGGCTGCGGGTGGTGCACGCCTTCGTCCGGCCGGTGCCGTATGCGCTTCCGCGCCTTTCACCGGGCGCCGCTTCGCCGTTGGGGCCGCCGCCGCTCGATGTCTCGGAGGACGGGCTGCGGAAGCTGGCCGGAGGCCTGGTGGCCGAGGCGGTCGGACGGGCGCGGGCGACGGCACCCGATGTCGAGGTCAGCCATGCCGTGGTGACCGGTGACCCCGTGACGGTCCTGGAGGCACAGTCCCGCGCCGCCGAGCTGGTCGTGGTGGGGTCCCGGGGAACGGGCGGGTTCGTCGGGCTGCTGGCCGGGTCGACGGCGGTGCACCTGGTGGCGCACGGGCGGTGCCCGGTGCTGGTGGTCCGCGAGCAGCAACGCGCGGACGGCCCGGTCGTGCTGGGCGTCGACGGCTCGGCCGCGGGCGCACCGGCGGTCGACTTCGCCTTCGCCACGGCAGAGCGGCGGAAGGCACCCCTGGTGGCGCTCCACGCCTGGACGACGTGGAACGCGCCGATGCCCGCTCCGCAGCAGCCGTCGGCCCCGTACGCCAACCCGCCGGGCGCTCTCGCCGAGGAGGAGGAGGCTCTGCTGTCCGAGGCGCTCGCAGGCTACCGTGCGCGTTACCCGGGGGTGGTGGTGGAGCACAGGGTGGTGCACGGCCCGACGCGGGAGGCGTTGATCGACGCGAGCCGGTCCGCCCAGCTGATGGTGGTCGGCGCTCGGGGGCGCGGCGGTTTCGCCGGGCTGCTGCTCGGCTCGGCCAGCCAGGCCCTGCTGCACCATGCCCACTGCCCCGTCGCCGTGGTCCGCGGCGGGCGATGACCGTGCCTCAGCAGACCAGGGCCGAGAACAGCGCCCTGCCCGTACCGGCGTCCCCGCAGCCGGATGCCCACCGGCGCAGTGTCGCCGACGTGGCGGGCTCGCTCGCGGTGGTCCCGGACCGCGGCTTGACCACGGCGGACACCGAACGGCGGGCGGCCGCCTGGGGAGCCAACGAACTGGCCGCACCAGTCCGCCGGCCGCAGTGGCTGCGCCTGCTGGACCAGTTCCGCAGCTGGCTGATCGGCATCCTGCTGGCCGCCGCCGTCATCGCCGGAATCATCGGCGACGTCAAGGACGCCCTTGTCATCACCGCCGTTCTGCTCATCAACGCCACCATCGGCTACCTGCAGGAAAACCGTGCCGAGCGCAGCCTCGAAGCGCTGCGCCGGATGCTCGTCCCCACGGCCCGGGTGCGCCGCGACGGCCAGGTCCAGGTGATCCCGGCGCGCTCCCTGGTGCCCGGCGACATCGTCCTCCTGGAAGGCGGAGACCGCGTTCCGGCCGACGGGCGCCTGGTCGTCGCCGAGTCGGTCGAGGCCGCCGAGGCCGCGCTGACCGGCGAGTCCCGTCCCGTCGCCAAGACGACCGCGCCCACCGCGGCCGACGGCGAGGAACCCGTACCCGTCGCCGAGCGCACCGGCATGCTCTTCATGAACACCGCGCTGACCCGCGGTCGTGCCGAGATGATCGTCACGGCCACCGGTATGCGTACCGAGGTCGGCGCGATCGCGGAGGCGCTGCGCACCGACGCGGAACCGCCCAGCCCGCTCCAGATCCAGATGGACAGCCTGGGCCGACGCCTGGCAGTGGTCAGCGGCATCGCGGTGGCCGCCTACGCACTCGTGGCCTTCCTACGAGGCGAAGAGCCGGCCGATCTCGCCCTCCGGGCGGTGGCTCTGGCGGTCGCAGCGATCCCCGAGGGGCTGCCCGCCGTTCTCGCACTCACCCTGGCCCTGGGCGTCCACCGCATGGCCCACCGCGGTGCCATCATCAAGCGCCTGGCCTCCGTCGAAGCGCTCGGCTCCGCAACCGTCGTGTGCAGCGACAAGACCGGCACCCTGACCCTGAACGAGATGACCACCCGGGTCCTGTGGGCCGCTGGAAGCAGCTACGACGTGGCCGGCGAAGGCTACGACACCACGGGCACCGTGCTCCTGGCCGACGGTGAGGGCGGAGTGGACCTGCGCGACGCGCTGCTGCCGTTCGCGCTGTGCAACGACGCCCGCCTCACCCGGGACGGAATCATCGGGGACCCCACCGAAGCCGCCCTGCTGGTCCTCGCAGCCAAAGTCGGCCTTGACGCCGACCCGCGCACGCACATGGCGCGTACGGGCGAGGTGCCCTTCGACCCGGCTGCCAAGTACATGGCCACTTTCCACACCGACGCCGATGACCGCGTCTGCGTCCACGCCAAGGGAGCCGTCGACGTCCTGCTGGACCGCTGCACCCACGTGCTGACCGCGCAAGGGCCGGTGCCCCTCGATGCCGACCGCCGCCGGGAGGTCACCGATGCCGCCCGGCGGTTGGGCGGCCAGGGCCTGCGTGTCCTCGGTGCCGCCACCGCCACCGCCGGCCAGCCGCATCGGAAAGAGGTGACAGGACTGACCTTCACTGCCATCGCCGGGATCTCCGATCCGCCCCGGCCCCAGGCCCGTGACGCGGTCGCCCTGGCCCAGAAGGCCGGTGTGACCGTCAAGATGGTCACCGGGGACCACGCCGACACCGCAGCCGCCATCGCCCGCGAACTCGGCATCACGGGGGACATCGTCTCCGGGACCGAACTTGCCCGGATGAGCGACCAAGAGCTCACGGACCGCATCGAGGACGTCGGCGTGTTCGCCCGCGTCGCCCCCGAGCACAAGGTGGCGATCGTCCAAGCCCTGGCCCGGCGCGGTCACATCGTGGCCATGACCGGAGACGGCGTCAACGACGCAGCCGCCCTGCGCTGCGCCCACATCGGCGTCGCGATGGGCGTCACCGGTACGGACGTGGCCAAAGAGGCCGCGGACATGGTGCTCACCGACGACGACTTCTCCACCATCGTCCGCGCGGTCCGGGAAGGCCGGACCATCTACGACAACATCGTCACCTTCGTCCGCTTCCAGCTGTCCACCAACATCGGCGCCATCCTCACGTTGCTCGCCACCGTGCTGGCCGGGCTTCCCGCACCCCTGTCCGCGATCCAGCTGCTGTGGGTCAACATCATCATGGACGGGCCGCCGGCCATGGCCCTGGCCGTCGACCCCCCGCGGGACAACGCCATGCGGCGTCCGCCCCGGCCGCCCCGGGAGCGGATCCTGGATGCCCGCCGCCTGGCCGCCATCACCCGCTCCGGCACCGTCATGGCCGCCGGCACCCTGGCGGTCTTCGCCGCAGCCCGCCATCTCACCGACGCCGCGACCGCCGCCACCATGGCCTTCACCACGTTCGTCCTCTTCCAGCTCTGCAACGCCCTGGCCTCACGCAACGACGGGGGCCCCGTCCTGGCGCGCCACCAGCTGCACAACCGCACCCTGTGGACATGCCTGGCCGCCGTACTCACCCTCCAGGTCGCCGCCGTACAGCTGCCTGTCGCCCAAGAGGTCTTCGACACCGTCCCCCTCAGCCCGGTCCAGTGGGCGATCTGCCTCGCCACCGCCTCCACCGTGCTGCTGACCGAGCACGCCTGGCGCGCCGCGCAGGCACGGTCGGGCCGCCCCGCCGCTCGCAGACGCCGCCATCTCGCCGGCTCGTGAGGCTGAGGGGTCCTCCAGCGGGCGGGCGTTCTCCAGCGGTTCTGGTGACGCCGCCCGCGGTCCGGGCGCGCTCAGGACCGATGCGAATCGGCCAAGTACCGAAGTCCCTGCCGATCATGGACGCGGCTCCAGGAGGATGGCGGGCAATGGACACGACTTCTCCGCAGGCGGACGGGCAGCCCGACGGGTACGGGCCCTTCGCGCATCTCACCGCTCCGAACGTGCTGCTCTACCGGGCGGTGATGCGGGCCTTCCTCGTCGCCAAGGAGCGGTTCGCCGTGCACCTGCGGCCCGAGGACGTGTACGCGGGGCTGGCCCCCGCGGCACGTCCGACCGAGCTCGACGCCGTGGTCAAGGCGCTCGACAGCCTGGTGGGGTGGGGAAACCTGCGGGCCGATCCGGACACCGGGCGGGTCACCGCCGTCGAGGACTTCTACCGCAAGCGCTTCATCTACCAGCTCACGCGGGCGGGCGAGGCTGCGGAGGAGGCCCTGTCCGCCTACGACGAGGCGCTCGGGCGGCGGGGCGCGCTGCAGGCCGTCGCGCTGCACGACATCGTGACGCAGCTGCGGGCGCTGCTCGTGCTGGCCGCCGAGGAGGAGCCGGATCCGGCCAAGACGCATCTGGCGCCGGACGGGCTCGCGAGTCGTTTCGGTGCGCTCGCCGACAATGCGCGGGCCTTCATGGGCTCCCTCCAGCGGACCATCGACCTCCACGACGTGGGGGAGGAGGTCTTCCTCGCCTACAAGGACCAGCTCATCCAGTACCTGGAGCGGTTCATCCAGGACCTGATCACCCTGGGCGGGCGCATCGCCAGGCTGATCCTGGAGTTGGAGGAGGGCGGGAGCATCGAGCTCCTGTTGCGGGCCGCGGCCGCCCGTGAGGCGGCGGACGCCACCCCGCAGGAGGCGGCGTACGCGGGGCAGGCCGCGTACGAGCGGTGGGCCGGCCGCTGGGCGGGCCTCGCGGCCTGGTTCCTCAGCAGGGACGGCCGGGAGTCGCAGGCCAGGCTGCTACGCGGCCGGGCGCTGGGCGCGATCCCGCAACTGCTGGCCGTCGTACGGTCGCTGAACGAGCGGCGGGCCGGGCGTTCCGACCGCTCGGCCGACTTCCGCACCCTTGCCCGCTGGTTCGCCGAGGCGCCCGACGACGACGCCCGGCACCGGCTGTGGCGTACCGCCTTCGGCCTGTACCCGGCTCGGCACCTCACCGTCGACCCCGAGACACTGGCCGCCCGCCACGCCCGCCCCGAGCCCGCCGGCACGCCGTGGGCCGATGCCGCGCCGCTGCGGATCAGCCCGCAGCTGCGCCGCACGGGCAGCTACGAGCGGCGCGGCAAACCCCGGAAGGTCGAGGACCGGCAGGAAGCCCGCAGACTGCTCGCCGAGACGGCCGCCAAACAGGCCACCGAGACCGCCGCCGCCCGGGCCCGGCTCGTCACCCACGGCATCACGAGGCTGTCCGGGCTCGGAGAACTCGACCCCCTCAGCTTCCGCCTCTTCCTGCAGCTTCTCGGCGACGCGGTGGCCACGTGGCGGCCCGGGATGACGCACACCGTGGCCACCAGCGGCGACGGTTCCATGGAGATCCGGCTCACGGCACCGGCCGACGGGGCCACGGCCGAGGTCCGCACACCCCACGGGACCTTCCGCGGCCCCGACCACACCATCGAAATCGTCGACCTCACCGAAGGAGGGGGCGGAGCGTGATCACGACCCCGCTCGCCGAAGTACTCGACGGGCAGCACGCCGCCGAGCGGCGCAAGGCCGCCCGCGCCCTCCTGAAGCAGCCCCTGCTGCTCGCACACGGCGCGCACGCCGACGAGTTCCGCCTCGTCCGGCGCCACGCGCCTGAGCTGCGCGAATGGTTCGACCGCAACACCGGTTGGTCCCTCCAGGTGGACGCCGAGAGCGCCCGCCTGGGCAAGATCCCCGGTGCGTCGGCCGACGCCACCCATCCCGCGCGCGAAGTCACCCGCAGCGCCGCCCCCTTCAGCCGCCGCCGGTACGTCCTGCTCTGCCTCGCCCTCGCCGCTCTCGAACGCGGTGAGGCGCAGATCGCGCTGGGCCGCCTCGCCGACCAGATCGTCCTGGACGCCAAGGACCCCCAGCTGGCCGCGGCGGGGATCCAGTTCACGCTGGACCGCCGGGACGAGCGGCTCGACCTGGCCGCCGTCGTACGGCTCCTGCTCCACCTCGGAGTCGTGCGGCGCGTCGCCGGGGACGAGGAGGCGTACGTCAGTGGAGCGGGCGACGTCCTGTACGACGTCGAACGGCGGGTGCTCGCGGGCCTGCTCGCCACCCGGCGCGGCCCCTCCACCGTCCGCGCCGAGACGCTGGAGGCCCGGCTCACCGAGCTCGGCGCGGAAACGGCCCTCGACAGCGACGAACTGCGCTTCCGCGCCATGCGCCGCTCGCTGACCCGGCGGCTGCTCGACGACCCCGTCCTCTACTACGACGAGCTGACCGATGCCGAGCTCGGCTACCTCACGCGTCAGCGCGGCTTCCTCACCGCCCGCATCAACGAACTGACCGGGCTGGTCGCCGAGGTGCGGGCCGAAGGCATCGCGATGGTCGATCCCGACGACGACCTCACGGACGTTCGCATGCCGGAATCAGGGACCCGCGGCCACATCACCCTCCTGCTCGCCGAATACCTCACGGCCGTCGCAGGTGTGGTCGTCCCCCTGGCCGACCTTGAGCGCCGAGTGGCCGAACTGGCAGCCGAGCACGCCGGATTCTGGTCCAAATCGGCCCGTGAGCCGGGAGCCGAGGGCGAACTGGTCGAGCAGGCCGTCGCCCGGCTCACCGCTCTCGGCCTCGCCACACGCACCGCCGACGGCGTCATGCCGCGCCCCGCACTCGCCCGCTACGCGGTCGGCGAGACCGTCGTACTCGAACCCCGTACAGCCGGCGCCACGCAGGTGCCGGCGCAGCGAAAGGCGTACGTGTCGTGACCCCCCGTCCCGCACTCCCCGCCCCCGAGCGACCCCGCTGGCAGCCCCTGCGCATCGGCCTCGTCGACCTCTTCCACTACGACGTGGAGGAGTTCCACTTCCGCGACGGCAGACTGCTGCTCCGGGGGAACAACGGCACCGGCAAGTCCAAGGTGCTGGCCCTGACGCTGCCCTTCCTCCTCGACGGGGACCTCAGCGCCCGCCGAGTGGAGCCGGACGGGGACGCCGGCAAGCGGATGGAGTGGAACCTCCTGCTCGGCGGCGAACACCCGCACTCCGAACGCCTCGGCTACACCTGGGTGGAATTCGGCCGCCGCGACGAGGTGAGCGGTGAGGAGCAGTTCCGTACGCTCCTGTGCGGACTCAAGGCCGTCAGCGGGCGCGGCATCGCCCGGCACTGGTGGGCGGTGACCGGTCAGCGCATCGACCACCGGCCGGCCGACGCCCGCGCGGACGGGTCACTGAGCCTGCTCGATGCCACCGGCACCGTCCTGTCCCGGGACCGGCTCATCGAGGCGGTCGCCGGACGCGGAATGGTCCACGACCAGGCCAAGGCCTACCGCCGGGCCGTCGACGAGGCGCTGTTCGGCCTCGGGGAGCAGCGCTACGCGGCCCTCGTGGACCTGCTCATCCAGCTGCGCCAGCCCCAACTGTCCAAGCGCCCCAACGAGGCCGCCCTCTCCCGCGCCCTCACCGAGGCCCTTCCACCCATGGACCAGGCTGTCATCGCGGACGTGGCCGAGGCCTTCCGGTCCCTGGACGAGGAGAAGGAGGAGCTGCGGGCGGCCGCGGCCGCCGAACGGGCGGCCTCCACGTTCCTCGACCACTACCGGCGCTACGCCCGCACCGCCTCCCGCCGCCGCGCCCGCCTCCCGCGCAGCGAACACTCGAAGTACGAGCAGCTGCTGCGCGACCTCGCCGAGGCACAGGCCGAGAAGACCGCGGCGCAGGAGGACCGGGTGGCCGCGCAGGAGAGCGTCGCCGCGCTCACCGAGACCCGGGCGAGGCTGGAGGCGGCCGACGCGGCCTTGCGCGAGGGCCCGGAGATGCGCAGCGCCCGCGAACTGGAGCGGGCAGCACAGACATTGGAGCGCGCGGAGAGCGACAGTGCCCGCGCGCGCGACGACCGGGAGAGGGCGTCCCTGCAGCACACCAGGGCACTGGGCCGCCTCGGTGCCGCGGAGAACCGGCTCAGGGCCGCACGGGAGCTGGCCGCGGACACGCGCCGACGGGCCCGGGAGACGGCTGCGGCAGCCCGGCTGAACCTCCCCGAGGACGAGGGACAGGCGGTCGCTGACCTCCGGACCGCGGTGGCCGAAGCCACCGACCGCAGGCACCGCACCCTCACACACGTGGAGGCGCTCGCCGACCAGGCCGAGGCGGCGGCGGCCGCGCGCCGGGCCGCCGTACTGCGGCTCGACGAGACGGAGAGCGAGCTGGCGCAGGCCGCAGGGGCGCTGGACACGGCCAAGGACACCGCGCAGGCCGCCGGACGGGCTCTGGTCGACGCCGTACGCGAGCACGCGGCCCGGTGCGGGGAGCTGGCGTACGCCGACCCGTCCGGACTTCTGGACGAGCTCCAGGAGTGGACCCGGCACCAGGACGGCCCGTACCCGGCGCGCCGTCGCGCCTCGGAAGCACACAGCGCCACCGCGGCGGTCCTCGCCGACCAGGCGGCGCGATCAGCACAACACCGAGCCGGCCTGGCCGCCCGGATCCGCGATGGCGAACAGGAACTCTCCGGGCTGGAGTCCGGCGGCCGGCGCGGGCCGCAGGCCCCGTACACCCGGACCCCCGGCCTGCGGGACCAGGCGCCCGGTGCCCCTCTGTGGCGGCTGGTCGACTTCCGGGAAGAGGTCCCGGAGCACGACCGCGCCGGGCTGGAGGCGGCCCTGGAGGCGTCCGGGCTGCTGGACGCGTGGGTGCGCCCCGACGGAGCGGCCCTCGCCGCAGACGGCCATGACGTACTCCTCTCCCCGGACACCGGGCCCGTCGAGGGGGCATCGCTCGCCGGCGTACTGCGCCCGGCCGTGGACCACGGCGACGCGCAGGCCGCACAGGTCGGTGTGGAGACGGTGGGACGGGTGCTGGAGGCGATCGGCCTCGGCGGACTGTCCGGGAACGCGGCCGCGCCGACCGGCGGCGTACCGGGCGCCGACCCCGCGGGCACCGGGCCGACGGGCCGCACCTGGGTCGCGGCCGACGGACGCCACCGCGTCGGCGTGCTCACCGGCCGATGGGCCAAACCGGCCGCCGAGTACATCGGAGAGGGCGCCCGGGAAGCCGCGAGGCGGTCGCGGATCGCAACCCTGCGGGCGGAACTGTCGATCCTCCAGCAGCAGTCGGCCGACGCCGACGCGCAGGCGCGGGCGCTGGCCAACCGCCGCCGTACGCTCGACACCGAGCTGGCCGCCGTGCCCGACGACGCGCCCCTGATCCGGGCGCACGCCGACACCGCGGCTGCCGCCGACACCGTGCGCCGCACCAGGACCCGGCGCGACGAACGGGCCGCCGAGGTGACGGCCGCGACCGAGCGGGCCGAGTCGGCCACCGCCGAACTCCAGCAGACCGCAGCGGATCTGGGGCTGCCACCGGACCGGCCGGCGCTGGCCGCGGTACGGCGGGCCCTCGCCGAACTCGAAGTCGTCCTCGCGGGCCTCTGGCCCGCGCTGCGTGAGCGGAGCGAGGCGTCCCGGCAGGCGGACGACGAACGCGAAGAGGCGCTCCGGGCACAGGAGCGGACCGCCGAACTCGCCGTACGTGCGGAGGAGGCCGTGCGGGAGGCGGCAGCCGCCGACGAGCGGCTGTCCACGCTGCGCTCGACAGTCGGCGCCGCCGTGGCAGAGCTGGAGCGGCTGCTCGCGGAGACCGCAGAGGCCCTGCGCCGCTGCGCTGCCGACCAGCAGCGCTCCCGGAAGCAGCATACGGAGGCGGACCGGCGGGTCAGCCGGGCCGAGGGCCGCATCGAAGAACTGGAGAAGGCCGTCGCCGAAGCCGCCGCGGCCCGCTCCGACGCCATCGCCGCCCTCCAGCGCTTCACCGCCACCGGCCTGATCGCCGTCGCACTTCCCGACCTCGCCGTACCGGCGGCGGCCGACGCCCCGTGGGCGGCCACCCCGGCGATCGCGCTGGCCCGGGCCCTCGAATCGGAGCTGTCGACGACCGACGACTCGGACGGAGCCTGGGAACGCGTACAGCGGCGTGTGAGCGAGGAGTTCAAGACCCTCCAGGACGCACTGTCGCGGCACGGAAACACCGCCTCGGCGCGCATGGTCGAGGACGGGATGATCGTCGATGTCGTCTACCAGGGGCGCGAGCGATCCGTGCCCGACCTCGCCGAGGCTCTCGCGGTCGAGGTCGGAGAACTGACCCGCATCCTCTCCGCGCACGAGCGTGAGATCCTCGAAACCCACCTCATCACCGAGGTGGCCGGCACCCTGCAGGAGCTGATCGCAGCCGCCGAACGGCAGGTGCTCGCCATGAACGTCGAGCTGGATGAACGGCCCACTTCCACCGGCATGAGGCTGCGCCTGGTGTGGCGGCCCTCCCACAAGGCCCCTGTCGGGCTTGCCCAGGCCCGTGGCCGTCTGCTCCAGACCGCTGATGCCTGGACTGCCGAGGACCGGGCCGCTGTCGGCGAGTTCCTGCAGACGCAGATCGCCCGCCAGCAGACCGAGGACGCGGCGGGCAGCTGGCTGGAGCACCTCTCCGCCGCCCTCGACTACCGTTCCTGGCACGAGTTCGCCGTGGAGCGCCAGCAGCACGGGCGGTGGGTGCCCGCCACGGGGCCCGCGTCCGGAGGAGAACGTGTCCTGGCCGTGTCGGTTCCCCTGTTCGCCGCCGCCTCCTCGCACTACGCGAGTGCGAGCAGCCCGTACGCACCACGCCTGGTGACCCTGGACGAGGCCTTCGCGGGCGTCGACGACGACTCGCGTGCCAAGTGCCTCGGACTCCTGCACGCGTTCGACCTGGATGTGGTCATGACCAGCGAGCGGGAGTGGGCCTGCTATCCGCAGGTACCGGGCATCGCCATCGCCCAGCTCGCCCGGATCGACGAGGTGGCCGCTGTCCTGGTCACCCGCTGGGAATGGGACGGCACGGCCCGCGAGCGCCGCGAGGACCCGGTGCGCCCGGCCCAGCCGGAGCCCCTGTGGGTGTGACCGGTCCGCCGGTGGACGAGGCGCGCCTGCGCCGCCTGCTCGGCGGCGCCGACCTGGCCTGGCTGCTGGAGCGGGTACGCCGACGGATGGAGCGCGGGCAGCCGCTCACCGGGGCCGTCTCGCTGGCAGCGCCGAGCCCGGCCGAGCGGGCAGCGGCCGAGAGACTGCTGGGCCGGACACCGGGCGCCGGCAGGGCGTTGACGGTTCGGCTCGATGCCGTGGACGCCGTGCTGGTCAGATCGGGCATCAGCCCGGACGGCCTGGAGGCGGCCGTGACGGTGCTCACCGGGCCGGTCGTGCCTGCCGACGAGGTCCGCCGGAGCGAGGACCAGGCCTGGAGGGAGGCGTACGAGCCCCTCATCCTGCTGGCCGAAGACCGTCCCGCGTACGCCGCCTGGACGGTGCGGGTTCGTGAGGACGGCCTCGCGCGCCGCCTCGCCCGTACTCCTGCCGCCGCCCGTGGGCTGTTGGAACAGACCGTCCGCGTACTGCGGGAGCTGCCTGTCGAACCGTCGCGGTCGCTTGCGGTGTTCGCCGCAGACGTTCTGGGCAGTGCCCACGCGCTCGACGACGGCACCCCGGTCGCCACCCTCGCTCTCTCCGGCGCCCGCGCCCTGACCGGTCACCCCGAGGGAGCGGGAGCGGCCTGGCGGCGGGCTGCATGGGCTTCTGCGGGCCTGCTCCGGGACGACGTCTCCTCGACGGTGCTCACCCTGAACCTCCGTGGGACGCCGGCCCAGGACTGGATGGCCGACGCGGGTGAGCCGTGCGTTCTCACCCTCCGGCAGCTCGCGCACCGTCCGCCGGATGCGGCACCGGCTGTCGTCCACATCTGTGAGAATCCCGCAGTCCTGTCGGCCGCGGCCGACCGGCACGGTCCGGATGCCCGACCGCTGATCTGTGTCCAGGGCCAGCCGTCGGCAGCCGCTCTGGCCCTCCTCGCCCGTCTGCACGGACTCGGTGCGGCCTTCCGCTACCACGGAGACTTCGACTGGGGCGGTCTGCGCATCGCCACGACGCTGTCGGGGCACGTGCCCTGGCGGCCCTGGCGCTACACCGCCGACGACTACCGTGCGGCGGTAGCGGGCGCAGGCCCCGGCCTGCGCCCGCTGGACGGGAAACCGGCGCCGTCGCCATGGGATCCGGACCTGGCACTCGCTCTGGGCGAGCACGCCCTGCGCGTCGAGGAGGAGGCGGTGTTGGATGTGCTGCTGACGGACCTCCACCGGGGAGCGGATGGCCAGGTTCGATGCCCCGGGACGAGGCCATGACCGGTCGGTGACGGGGCTGTTCCTGCGGCGTTCCGGCCCGAGCACGCCCCGTGGTTCCCGACGCCGGCTCCTTCCGGAGGCATGCGTCGCCGCAGCGGTCGAGGTCGAGGACCGCAGTGTGGAGAAGGGGTGACTGAGGCCGAGCGGCACATCCGGCCAGATCGGGCGGCGGCGTCCCCCCCGCTACCTGTCGCGCCCGTGCGAGTTCGTGGCGTACGCCGCCAGGAGGGCGGCCAGGCATGCCCAGACCAGGCCCTGGCCGCCGGCGAGCAGCCAGCCCAGGGTGCCGAGCGCGAGCATGACGACCGCGCCGGCCGCCAGGGCTCGCCGGTCCTTGAGGAACGCCCACCGGGCCCGGCCCCGGCCGGGTTCCCGCAGCTCCTCGACCGCCGCCCGGATCACCAGGGCCGCCAGCACGATGGCGGCGAGGAGCAGTGTCGCTTCCACCGGGTCCTCCTGTCGGTGTCCGGCCGTGCGGCGCCCGCGCGCCGGTGGCTGACGGGGGTACCGCCCGCGTCGGCCGGAACAAGCTGTACAAGCAGTGTGCGTCAAAGAGGCGTAAAGATTGCCGACGGCAGGCAATGTGCGCCAGGGCGCTTCGCGGGCAGTCTGTCGGTGTCCGGCGGAAAGCGGCGGCCAGACGGGGGAGGTGTCCGATGGGCTGGTTTCTGGGGCTCGGCATCGGGGGGATCGTGGTGCTGGCCGCCGCGCTGGTGTTCGACGGGGTGCTGGAGGGGGTTTTCGACGGCGCCCTGGACGGACTGTTCGACGGGTGGCTGTCGCTTCCGGTGGTCGCGGGCTTCGTCTCGATGCTCGGTTTCACGGGGGCGATCGTGCTCGGGTCCACGGGACTCGGGCCGGGAGCGGCGGCCGCCGCCGGGACCGTGGCCGGAGCGGCAGCGGGCTGGGCGACGTACCGCCTGAGCCGGGCCCTGCTCCGTGACGGCAGCGGACGCGCCCCGCAGCGGGCGGACCTGGTCGGCGTCGCCGGACGCGTGGTGACCGCCATACCGCACGGCGGCTACGGCGAGGTGCTGCTGTCGCTGGCGGGGCAGCCGGTGAAGTACGCCGCGACCGCCGATGCCCCGCTGGAGCGCGGGGCCGAGATCTGGGTGACGGCGACCCCGTCGGACACCTCGGTCGCAGTCCGCGCCATCGAGCGCTGACGAACCGATTCTTCCGCTTCGTTTCCATCACCGATCTGCCCCCTCGGGGAGGCAGAGGGGAACCATCATGAGTCCAGTTGCCGCCGCAGCCATCGGGGTCGTCGTACTCCTGGTCCTGCTGGCCCTCGTCGTCGTCACCCGGTACAAGGTGGCCGGCCCCAGCGAGGCGTTCATCATCACGGGCCGCCGCGGGAAGGAGTCCACCGACCCGGCCACCGGGCAGGTCTTCACCGACAACAGCGGCCAGAAGGTCGTGGTCGGCGGCGGCGTGTTCGTCGTCCCGTTCGTCCAGCAGCGCTACAGCCTGGACCTGTCCAGCCGGCACATCCCCGTCGCGGTGCGGGGCGCGGTCACCCTGCGCGGCATCAAGGCCAACCTCGAAGGCGTGGCCATCGTCAAGGTCGGCGGGACCGAGGACGCCATCAGGGCCGCCGCCCAGCGCTTCCTGCAGCAGCAGGACGGGATCGTCGGCTTCACCCAGGAGGTGCTCTCCGGCGCGCTGCGGGCGATCGTCGGCCGGATGTCGGTGGAGGACGTCATCCGCGACCGGGCCGCCTTCGCCGGGCAGGTCGCGGAGGAGGCGGAGGCCAGCCTCTCCGGGCAGGGCCTGGTCCTGGACGCCTTCCAGATCCAGGACATCACCACCGAGGGCTCGTACCTGGAGGACCTGGGCCGCCCCGAGGCCGCCCGCGCCCGGCAGGAGGCCGACATCGCGGAGGCCAACGCCCGGCGGGCCGCGGAGCAGGCACGGCTCAAGGCGGAGGAGGAGATCGCGCTCGCGCAGCGCACGCTCTACCTGCGCCAGGCGGAGATCAAGGCCGAGACCGACGCGGCCGCCGCCCGGGCGAGCGCGGCCGGTCCGCTCGCCGACGCCGACCGGCAGCAGCAGATCCTCACAGAGCAGGAGAAGGTGGCCGAACGCCAGGCCGCGCTGACGGACCGGCAGCTCGACACGCAGGTACGCAAGCCCGCCGACGCCAGGCGGTACGAGGCCGAGCAGCAGGCGGAGGCCCAGCGCATCGCCCGGGTCAAGCAGGCGGAGGGCGAGCGCCTGGCCGCCATCGCCGCCGCCGAGGCGGAGGCCGAGCGGGCGCGCCTGACCGGTGAGGGCGAGAAGCAGCGCCGCCAGGCGCTGGCGGAGGCGGAGGCCATCGAGGGCGCCAAGCGCGGCGAGGCCGAGCGGGCACGCCGCGCCGCCATCGCCGAGGCCGTTCGCCTGGAAGGCGACGCCGAGGCCGCGGCCATCGCCGCCAAGGGCGCGGCGGAGGCCGACGCCATGCACAAGCGGGCCGACGCCTTCGAGAAGTACGGGGACGCGGCCGTGATCCAGATGATGGTGGAGGCCCTGCCCCAGGTCGTCGCCAAGGCGGCCGAGCCACTGGGTGCCATCGACCGGATGACCGTCATCTCCACCGACGGCGCTTCCAAGCTCTCCCGCACGGTCACCGACAACGTGGCCCAGGGCATGGAGCTACTGGGCTCCGCCACCGGGATCGACCTCGGCGCGATGCTCCGCGGCCTGGCCGTGGACCGGGCCGGGAAGACGGGCGAGATGACGGGCGAGAAGGCGGGCGAGATGGCGGGCGACACGGGAGCGGCCCCCGTCCCCGTGAACGGCTCGATCCCCATCACTGACTGACCGCCGGGGCCGTACCGGAGGTCCGGTCCGGTACGGCCGTCCGACGGCGGCGGCAGCGGTCGCCCGACGCCGACCGGCGGCCGGCATCCGTTCAACCGCCGACAATGGGGGGATCTCCCACGTACGGACAAAGCTAGGAACGGTTGATGGAAGCGTACGCGTACCCGCCCGCCGAGGACCCGCTGTTCGGGACGGTCACCGTCGAACTCGACCACGGGGCGGGGACACTCGTCGTGGACGGCGACGGGGTGCCCAGGGTCGAGGTGCGGCGGGTCGGCGATGCGGCGGCGGAGAGCCATGTGCCGATCGGGACGCGGGACCCCGAACGGCTGGTGATGGAAATCGCCGGAACAGGGGTGGAGTTGAGGCCCGCCAAGGGCTTCCTGACGCGCCGGTCCTACCGGGTCGGCGTCGGCGAGCACCGGTTCGTTCCCGTCTCGCTCGACGGAAGCCGGCTGTCGCGGGGCGGTGTGGCTCTGGCGGTCTTCGTGTCGACCGGCGACGGGCGGGTGACCGCGCAGTGGCAGGACGGGCGGCCGGAGGCCTACGACGCGGCCGTCGGGTACGCGCTCGCCGCGGCGTTCGGCACCGGCGCCGAGCCCATGTGGAAGCTCACCCTGGACGCGGTACTGGAGTTGTGGCCCTGAAGACCGAAAGGTCCCGACGGGACGACCGTGGTGGACGGGCGGATACGGGGCTGCTCGCCGCCCGGTCAGCGGTCCACCGGCAGGCCCGTCGGCTCCTTGATGCGCTTCATGATGATCTGCGAGTTGACCTCGGTGATGCCGGTGAGGGCGGTCAGCTTCTCGATCCACAGCCGCTCGTACGCGCGCAGGTCCGCGACCGCGATCCGCAGCAGGCAGCCGGGACTGCCGAAGAGGCGATAGGCCTCGATCACGTCGGGGATGTCCTGCAGGGCGGCCTCGAAGGCCTCGACCGCCTCGCGGTCACGGCGCACCTCGACCGAGACGAGCACCTCGAAGCCCCGCTCGACCGCCTCGGGGTCGATCACCGCCCGGTAGCCCTGGATCACCCCGTCCTGCTCCAGCTGGCGCACGCGGCGCATGCACGGGGAGGGGGTCAGCCCCACGCGCTGGGCGAGCTCCTGGTTGCTCAGCCGCCCGTCGGCCTGGAGCTCGCGCAAGATATCGCGGTCAATGGCATCCATGGCGCAATTATCGCCCACGACGTCTCGGACACCCCGGCGGAAGACGCAACCATATTGCGCACAGATCGCTCTACCATTGCTGCTTTGAGTCAAATGTACGAGTGAGCGCGAGTGAGAAGGGCGGCCACGCAGCATGGGACGGATCGTCGTCATCAGCACCGGCGGCACGATAGCCAGCCGCTGGCAGGGTTCCGGCTTCGCCGCGGACGCCGACGGGAGCGAGGTCATCGCCACGGCGCCGCTGCCCGAGGGCATGACCGTCGACGTCGTCGACCTGTTCAGCGTGAACAGCCCCCGCCTCACCACGGCCCATCAGCTCACCCTCCTGCGCACCGTGCACGAGGTGCTCGCCGACCCCGGCGTCGACGGCATCGTCGTCACCCACGGAACCGACACCCTGGAGGAGTCGGCGTTCCTCGTCGACCTCCACCACCACGACCCGCGCCCCGTGGTCTTCACCGGCTCGCAGCGCCCCATGGGCACCGCCGACGGCGACGGCCCCGGCAACCTGTACGACGCGCTGCTCACCGCCGCCACCACCCGCGACCTCGGCGTCCTGATCGCCTTCGCCGGCCGCGTGCACGCCGCACGCGGCACCGTGAAGACGCAGGCCGTGGACCTGGACGCGTTCGCGGACCCCTCCATGGACCTGCTCGGGAAGGTCGGCTTCGGCAAGGCCACCATCCTGCGCACCCCCGCCCGCCCGGCCGCGCTCCCGCTGCCCGCGATGCCCGAACTCCCGCCGCGCGTCGACGTCGTGATGCACCACGCCGACGCCGACCCGGTACTCCTGAACGCCGCCGTCGAGGCCGGCGCCCGCGGCATCGTCCTCATCGGAACCGGCGCGGGCAACGCCACCCCGGAGATCGTCGAAGCGGTCCGCGCCGCCGTCGCGCGCGGGGTGCTGGTCGCCCTGACCACCCGTGTCATGGCCGGACCGGTCACCGAGATCTACACCCACGGCGGCGCCGTCGACCTGGTCGCGGCCGGCGCCGTCCCGACGGGCACCCTGCGCGCCGGCCAGGCCCGCATCGCGGTCCTGGCCGCGCTCCTCGCCACCGACGACACCGCCGAACAGGCCCGCATCCTCCGCGAGTCCCTGACCCCGGCCGCCCCGGTACTGGTCGGGGCCTAGGTCCTGTCTGGAGTTCCGGCGCGGGAGAAGGAGCGGCGTCCGGTGCCGTCGGATCCAAGGCGGAGGAGGGAGTCGACGCGGAGCGTCGGCGACTGACGACAACGCCGGAAGCGGCGGTGCCGGACGCCGCAACGCCGCGGGGGAACTCCAGACAGGACCTAACCGCCACGGCGACCGGGCGGCACCCGCGACCCGCGGGTACCTCCCGGTCGCACGCCGTCAGTTCCCCGGGTTCCCGAAGGCCGCCAGGATGCGGTCCGCCGCCGACGTCGGGGTGACCGAGCCCGCCCGGACCGCGGCCTCCAGCTCCGGCGCGAGGTCGCGTACCGCCGGGTCCGCCCGCAGGCGCTCCAGCAGTTCGTCGCGGACCATCGACCAGGTCCACTCCACCTGCTGGGCCGCCCGCTTCGCCGCCAGCCGGCCCCCCGCCTCCAGCAGGGTGCGGTGCTGCTCCAGGCGGTTCCACACCTCGTCCAGCCCCGTCGACTCCCGCGCACTGCACGTCAGCACCGGCGGCGTCCACGCCGCGTCCACCGGGTGCATCAGCCTCAGCGCGCCCGACAGTTCACGGGCCGCGGCCTTCGCGTCGCGCTCGTGCGGGCCGTCCGCCTTGTTCACCGCCAGGACGTCGGCCAGCTCCAGGACACCCTTCTTGATGCCCTGCAACTGGTCGCCCGTACGGGCCAGGGACAGCAGGAGGAAGGAGTCGACCATCCCCGCCACCGTGGTCTCCGACTGGCCCACGCCGACCGTCTCGACGAGGACCACGTCGTAGCCCGCCGCCTCCATCACGATCATCGACTCGCGGGTGGCCTTGGCGACCCCGCCCAGCGTGCCCGCCGACGGCGACGGCCGCACGAACGCCGCCGGGTCCACCGACAGCCGCTCCATCCGGGTCTTGTCACCCAGGATGGAGCCGCCCGTACGCGTCGACGACGGGTCCACCGCGAGCACCGCCACCCGGTGGCCGAGCCCCGTCAGCATCGTGCCGAACGCGTCGATGAAGGTGGACTTGCCCACCCCCGGCACCCCGCTGATGCCGATCCGGCGCGCCCGGCCCGAGTGCGGCAGCAGCTCCGTCAACAGGCCCTGCGCCAGCGCCCGGTGAGCAGGCAGGGTGGACTCGACGAGAGTGATCGCGCGCGCGATGAACGCGCGCTTCCCGTCGAGCACCCCCTTCGCGTAGGCCTCGATGTCGATCTTCGGCACCGGCGCCCGCCTACAGCTCGTGGCCCAGGTCCGCGGCCAGCCGCGTCACCAGGTCGTGGGCCGCGTCCGGGATGACCGTTCCGGGCGGGAACACCGCCGTCGCGCCCATCTCCAGCAGCGTCGGGACATCGGCGGGCGGGATCACCCCACCCACGACGATCATGATGTCCTCGCGGCCCTCCTCCGCCAGCTGCTCGCGCAGCGCCGGTACGAGGGTCAGGTGGCCGGCCGCCAGCGACGAGACGCCCACCACGTGGACGTCCGCCTCGACGGCCTGGCGGGCCACCTCCGCCGGGGTCTGGAACAGCGGGCCGACGTCCACGTCGAAGCCCAGGTCGGCGAACGCGGTCGCGATCACCTTCTGGCCGCGGTCGTGCCCGTCCTGGCCCATCTTGGCCACCAGGATGCGCGGACGGCGTCCCTCCGCCTCCTCGAACCGGTCCACCAGCGCACGGGTGCGCTCCACCGACGGGGACTCGCCTGCTTCGCTGCGGTACACGCCCGCGATCGTACGGATCTGGCTCGCGTGCCGTCCGTACACCTTCTCCAGTGCGTCCGAGATCTCACCCACGGTCGCCTTGGCGCGCGCCGCGTCCACCGCCAGGGCCAGCAGATTGCCGTCGCCGCGCTCGGCGGCGTTCGTCAGCGCCCGCAGGGTGTCCTGCGTGACCGCCTCGTCGCGCTCCTCGCGCAGCCGCCGCAGCTTGGCGATCTGCTGGGCGCGCACCGAGGAGTTGTCGACCTTGAGGACGTCGATCGCCTCGTCGCTGTCCACACGGTACTTGTTGACGCCGATCACCGGCTGCCGGCCCGAGTCGATCCGCGCCTGGGTACGCGCCGCGGCCTCCTCCACGCGCAGCTTCGGGATGCCCGCGTCGATGGCCTGCGCCATGCCGCCGGCCGCCTCGACCTCCTCGATGTGCTGCCAGGCCCGCCGCGCCAGGTCGTAGGTCAGCTTCTCGACGTACGAGCTGCCGCCCCACGGGTCGATCGACCGGCAGGTCCCCGACTCCTGCTGGAGCAGCAGCTGGGTGTTGCGGGCGATGCGCGCCGAGAAGTCCGTCGGCAGCGCGAGCGCCTCGTCGAGGGCGTTGGTGTGCAGCGACTGGGTGTGCCCCTGCGTCGCCGCCATCGCCTCGATGCAGGTGCGCGTCACGTTGTTGAAGACGTCCTGAGCGGTCAGCGACCAGCCGGAGGTCTGCGAATGCGTGCGCAGCGACAGCGACTTGGCGTTCTTCGGGTCGAACTGCTTGACCAGGCGCGCCCACAGCAGGCGGGCCGCGCGCAGCTTCGCGACCTCCATGAAGAAGTTCATGCCGATCGCCCAGAAGAACGACAGGCGCGGCGCGAACGCGTCCACGTCCAGTCCGACGGCCTGCCCGGCCCGCAGGTACTCCACGCCGTCCGCGAGGGTGTACGCCAGCTCCAGGTCGGCCGTGGCCCCGGCCTCCTGGATGTGGTAGCCGGAGATGGAGATCGAGTTGTACCGCGGCATCTTCTGCGAGGTGAACGCGAAGATGTCGGAGATGATCCGCATCGAGGGCCCCGGCGGATAGATGTAGGTGTTGCGGACCATGAACTCCTTGAGGATGTCGTTCTGGATGGTCCCGGCGAGCTTGTCGGGGGAGACGCCCTGCTCCTCCGCCGCCACGATGTACAGCGCGAGGACCGGCAGCACCGCGCCGTTCATCGTCATCGACACCGACATCCTGTCCAGCGGGATCCCGTCGAACAGCTGCCGCATGTCGTAGATCGAGTCGATCGCCACGCCCGCCATGCCGACATCGCCGGTGACGCGCGGGTGGTCGCTGTCGTAGCCGCGGTGCGTCGGCAGGTCGAAGGCCACCGACAGGCCCTTCTGGCCGGACGCCAGGTTGCGCCGGTAGAAGGCGTTCGACTCCTCGGCCGTGGAGAAGCCGGCGTACTGCCGGATCGTCCAGGGCTGGTTCACGTACATCGTCGGGTACGGGCCGCGCAGGTACGGGGCCACACCCGGGTACGTCCGCAGGAAGTCCAGGCCCTCCACGTCCCGCCCGGTGTAGAGCGGCTTGACGCCGATGCCCTCGGGCGTCTCCCACAGCAGGTCGGCTGCCGCGGTGCCGGCGGACTCCTTCACCGAGGAGCGCCACTGCTCCTCGGTCACCTTGCAGACCGCGGTCGGGTCGAGCGCCAGCTCGGAGAAATCGGGGATGCTCACGCGGGCACTCCCATCCGGTCGAGTACGGAGGACAGCACGGCGACGGCGTCACAGCCGGCGAAGACGTACTCGTCCACGGAAGCCTCTGCGGTGCCCGGCCGGCCGGCGAGGAAGACGGTCGTGGCGCCCGCGGCGCGCACCGCCGCGGCCACCGCCGCGGCCTGCTCCTCGTACAGCGCGTCGCTGGAGCAGAGCACGGCCATGCCGTCGGCGCCGCTCGCGGCGTACGCCTCGGCCGCCGTCGCCGGGTCCACCGACACCGGGTCGTGCACGGGCTCGACACCGCCCGCCTGGAACAGGTTCGAGGCGAAGGTGGCGCGCGCGGTGTGCGCGGCCGCCGGGCCCAGCGCGGCGAGGAAGATCCTCGGCCGGGCGCCGGTCGCCGCCAGGTGCGCGTCGCTGCGGGAACGCAGGGCCTCGTACGCCTCGTCGCGCCGTACGCGCGGCAGTCCGCCGGAGGGGGCGGCGGGCGCGGCCTCGCGCACGACCGGCTTCTCCGACAGCAGCGGGAACTCGCTGACACCGGTGATCGGTTCGCGGCGCTTGGCCAGCTTCTTGGAACGCTCCGCCCAGGTGGCGGCGAGGCGTTCGGCGACCAGCCCGGAGCGCAGGGCGGCGGCCAGGCCGCCGGCCTTCTCCAGGGTCTGGAAGAACTCCCAGGCGGCGTGGGCGAGTTCGTCGGTGAGGCGCTCGACGTAGTACGAGCCGCCGGCCGGGTCGATCACCCGGGCCAGGTGTGACTCCTCCAGCAGGATGGTGGAGGTGTTGCGGGCGATGCGGCGCGCGAAGGCGTCCGGCAGGCCCAGCTCGCTGTCGAAGGGGAGCACGGTGACCGAGTCGGCGCCGCCGACGCCCGCGGCCATGCAGGCCACGGTGGTGCGCAGCATGTTCACCCACGGGTCGCGGCGGGTCATCATCACCGGCGAGGTCACGGCGTGCTGGAGCTGGGCACCGGCCTCCAGGGCCCCCGAGGCCTCGGCGATCCGCGCCCACAGCCGGCGCGCCGCGCGGAACTTGGCGATGGTGAGGAACTGGTCCGCCGTGGCGGCGTAGCGGAACTCCAGCTGCCCGAGCGCGGCTTCGACGCCCAGCCCACCTGCGGAGAGGGCGCGCAGGTAGGCGACGCCGGCGGCCAGCGACAGCCCCAGCTCCTCGGCGGCGCTGCCGCCGGCCTCGTGGTACGGCAGGGCGTCCACGGTCAGGGCGCGCACCCCCGGCAGGCCGGTGGCGGCCTCCCGGGCCAGCTCCACGGCGGCGGCCGGGTCCAGCGCTTCGCCGGTGCGGGCCTCGTGGCCCAGCGGGTCGGCGCCCAGGGAGGCCCGCACGGCCTCCGGAGCCACCGAACGCCCGGCGTACAGGTCCAGCAGGGCGCGGGCGGCCTCGGCGTAGTCGGCGCCGGCGTCCAGGGCGATCGGGGCGAGGTCCAGGTAGACGCCGTCCAGGGCGCGGGCGAGACCGTCGGCCGGGATGCCGCCGCGGCCCACGGTGAGCCAGAGGGAGGTGGCCCCGTTCTCCAGGTCGGCGAGGGCCGCCTCGTTCAGGCGCTGCGGATCGGTGCCCGCGAGGCGCTGGCGCACGTCCCAGCCGTTCGCGGTGGTGCCTTCCGGCCTGCCTCCGCGGACGAAGGGGGCGAAGCCGGGAAAACCGGTGTCGGGCACCGTCCCGTCGGGCGGCGCGGTGTACAGCGGGCGGGTGGTGAGCCCGTCCTCGAGTGGGGTGGACAGTGCATCTTCTGCGGCCTCGCCGGATGCTTCCTTGCCCGACTTGCGCAGTACGCCTTCTACAAGGCGCTGCCACTGCTCATGCGTCGCGTCAGGGAACTCGGCGGCCAGGGAGAGCCCGTCGTCAGGCAGGACCGTCATGGCTCGAATGTAGGGGAGCGCGCTCAGGTGGCACCATACCGGCGGGTGTGATCTCCCCCTCTCGGAGCGTACCGGGCGGGTCCCGGACCACCCGGCTGAGCAGCACGGTTGCGGCGGCCTCCGGGAGCCCGACCGGACCGGCGCGCGGGACCACGGTCCGGTCGGGGCCGTCGCGGAGGTGCGGGAGCGCCGGCCCGGCGCCCTGGCGCTCCCGCGGGTGTCCCCTGGTCCAGGACGCTCGCCGGCCCGGTCACGACCACGGCCGCCGGATTGCAGACATCCGACAGAAGGGACACCGCACGGCTCACGCACGGCCCACCGCGCCGACCGCGCGCGCGGCAGCAGGTCGGCGCGCGGGTCCCCGGCGGCCGCCGCGTCGGGGGACCTGAGGACCGGCGAGTTCCTGGACCTCGTCGGCCGTCGGCCTCGGGGACCGGCACCCGCACCAGCTCTCCGGCGGCATGCGCCGACGCGTCGCCGTCGCCCGCCCGCTCGCGTACGACCCGGAGGCCGCGGCCCGCGGCCCGTGGCGTCAGACCGTCAGGACGATCTTGCCGCGGGTGCGGCCCGCCGCGCTCAGTTCCCAGGCCTTGGCCGCATCGGCGAGCGGCAGGGCGTGTTCCACGTTCACCGTGAGCCTGCCCGCGTCCGCCAGCTGCGCGAGGAACGCCAGGTCTGCGGTGTCCGGGCGCACCCACAGCTGGTGGGCGCCCTTGGCGGCGGCCTCCTGGTCGGCGATGGACACCACCCGGTCGCGCCGCTTCACCAGCGACTGCAGCGTCCCGACGACGCCGTCGCCGTAGAAGTCCAAGGCCGCGTCCACGCCGTCGGGCGCGAGTTCGCGGACCCGGTCCGCCAGCCCCTCCCCGTACAGCACGGGCTCCGCGCCGAGCGAGCGCAGGTAGTCGTGGTTGTGCGCGCCGGCCGTGCCGATGACCCGCAGGCCGAGGGCGACCGCGATCTGCACGCCGAAGGAGCCCGTGCCGCCGGCCGCGGAGTGGATGAGGACGGTCTCGCCGGCCTCGACGCCGACGCGGGTCAGCGACTGGTATGCGGTGAGGCCGGCCAGCGGGAGGCCGGCCGCCTGCTCGAAGGTCAGCTCGCGCGGCTTGCGGGCGAGGGTGCGCACGGGGGCGGAGACCAGTTCGGCGTAGGTGCCGAGCTCCACCCACTCCTTGCGGACGTAGCCGTAGACCTCGTCGCCCACGGCGTAGTCGAAGGTGTCCTGGCCGACCGCCTCGACGACACCGGACACGTCCCAGCCGGGTATGACCGGGTGGCGGACTTCGAGGATCGGGTCGAGGTAGCCGGCGGCGAGCTTCCAGTCCACCGGGTTGACCCCGGCGGCCTTCACGCGGACGAGCACCTCGCCCGGACCCACCTTGGGCTGCGGGGCGTCAACGAGGTTCAGGGAAGCGGGAGTTCCGTATGTGCTGTAGGTAATGGCCTTCATGATCACGCCCAACGCCGCTCCCGCACCGGCTATTCCGCAGGGGCCGTTCGGTACCGGCCCTGCCCGCGGGCTGTGTGCGGACCGCTCAGGCCGGCAGCGTGTTGCGGTGCGAGCGCCTGCGCGCCGCCGCGAACAGCGCCTGGATCTGCGCGCCCGACTGCTCGACGTCGTCGAGGGGCGAGGGGAAGGCCAGCCGTACGTCGCGGTGGCCGCGCCGCTCCTCCAGCCGCAGGGTGATCCCGTAGCGGTCCATGGCGAGCGGCAGGGCGCGTACCACCCCGGCCGCGGGTTGCGGGTGGACCAGGCGCAGCAGCAGTGTGACGAGGTCGTGGTGGTCGTCGAGGAGGTGGGTGAGCATGCCCGCCTCGTAGGGTGCGAGCGCGTCGGGCCGGGCCGCGTCGAGCTCCTCCAGGCCTACGTGGGCGACGCCCTGCGCGGTCTCCAGCTCGGCCCGGTCGAACTCCATGCAGGTGGAGTCGGCGCCGGACGCGACGGACAGGTCGGAGTAGGGGGTGAGCAGCCGCCCCAGGACGGTGACGCGGGCGCGCACCCGGTCCCGTACGGGAGTGGGCGCGACGTCGGTGAACTCCAGCCGGATCGCGGGCCGGTGCTCGGCGCGGCCGCCGGGCTCGGCGGGGTGCAGGTGCAGTCGGCCCATGGGGTCGCCGCCGTCGAGGTGGCGGACCTCGCTGCGCAGGCCGTCGGTGATCACCGTCATGGAGTGGGCGGCGGCCAGGACCGACCGGATCCGCTCGGCGGCGGTGGGCAGGGCGGCCGATGCTGCGGGGTCACCGAACAGGCGCATGCGGATCTCTCCATCGTCCGTGTAGGTTAGGTATGCCTAACCTAACTCATTCTGGTCTCTGAGAGTACCCGGCCCGGTTCGTGTCGTTGTTGGGCTGAACGGGTGAAACACGAGAGGATGGGGGGATGCACATGAAGCGCGCGGCCGAGGCGGCCCGGTGAGCAGGTACGACGTCACCGACGAACAGTGGGAGGGGCTCGCGCAGGTGGTACCCCTGCGCAGTCGCAACGAATGGCCCTCCCGGGTGGACCACCGCACGATTCCCAAGTCGCCCGGGGCGACGGCGGCGGAGCAGCGGCGCTTCGTGGTGATCAGAGTCCAGATCTTCGCGGACGCCAGGGAGGTGGCCGAGTACCTGATCGCGCAGATCCCGGTACTGCTGGACCTCACCGGAGCCGACAGCGAAGTGGCCAAGCGGATCCTCGACTTCAGCAGCGGGGTGGTCTTCGGGCTGGGCAGCGGGATGCACCGGGTGGACCGGAATGTCTTCCTGCTGGCGCCCGTGGGGACCGAGGTCGAGGGGATCGCGGCCGCGGCCGTCCCCCGATCGTAGGAAGGTCCGTACGAAGGAACGGTTCGCCGGGGCCGCGGGGGGCCCGGCGGCCCGTACCGTCCGGCGCATGGACGCCACCGCCGTCGCGTTAGGCGACGCCACCCGCACCCGTATGGATTCCCCCGAGACCGGACCGGCCGACGAGCCCGCGGCGGTGGACCCGCCGGGCCCGACCCCGGCCGTCCCTCCCGGGGCATCGATCGTGTCCGGGGCTGCCTGGGCTGCCGGGGATTCCGCGGCCTCCGAGGCTGCCGGGGCTTCCGCGGCTGCCGGGGCCTCCGACGCCTCCGCGGCGACGCGGCCCGCCCCTCCTGCGGCCCCGGCCCCGGCCCTGGCTCAGGCCCCGGCCCTGGCCCCGGCCGGGACGGCCGGCGACCCTGTCGTGCCCGCGCAGGCGACCCCACGTGGCGCCGTTCGTCCTGCCCAGCCCGCGCCACGGCACGCGCGGCCCGTGATCACCGAGTTGAGGCTGTCCGCCTTCGGGCGGCACCGGTCCGCGGCCTTCCCGCTCGGGCCCGTCACCCTCTTCGCCGGGCCGAGCGGCAGCGGCAAGTCCCAGGCCCTGGCCGCCTATGAGGCCTTGGCCGGGCTGGGCGCCGGCGCCACCCTCGACGAGGCCTTCCCCGACGCGGGCGCCCGCATCCCCGACCGGGCGCTCCCCGACGCGCAGCGGCGACGCGGCTTCCGCCTCGGCTGCACGGTCGACGGCCCCGTCGGACCGGTCCGGCTCGACCTCGCCGTCCAGGCCGAGCCCTCGCTGCGGATCGTCGGCGAACGGCTCTCGCAGGACGGGCGGATCCTGTTCGCCACCGCCCTGCGCGACCCCGGCCGGCGCTCGGTACAGGCCGCCTGGCTGACCGGTGGCGCGGTCGGCGTCACCCGGGCCCCGCTGCCCGAAGACCGGCTCGGCACCGCGCTGCTCCCGCTGCGGGTCGCAGGGTCCACGGCCGGCCAGCGGCAGGTGCTGGCCGCCGCCGAGCAGGTGGTCGTGGCCCTGCGCTCGGTGTTCGCCTGCGACCCACGCCCGGACCGGATGCGCGCGCCCGTGCCTCGGGGTGAGGGCCGGCTGCTGGGCGACTGCGCCAACCTGGCGGACGTACTGCGCCGGACCCGCCACGAGTGCGGGACCCGCCACGCGCTGCTGGCCGAGGCCGCCCGGACCGGCTGCGCGGGGCCCGTGAGCGGGCTGGACGTACGCGCTCCGCAGGACGGCGCCGTCACCGCGGTCCTGGACCGCGGACCCGGTCGCCCACCCACGGAACTGGCCCGACTCGGCTCCGGCGAGCTCCGCTTCCTCGCGCTCGCGCTGGTCCTGCTCACCGGGCCGGGAGTGCTGGACATGGACCCCGCCGCCGAACTGCTCTCCGCACGGCAGGCGCTGACCGTGCTCGCCGACGGCTTCGACCGCGGTCTGGACGCGAGCCAGGGCGCCGAACTGCTGCGGCTGGCGCTGCTGTCCTGCGGCCGCGGGCACGTCAGGCTGGTGGCGGCCGTGGGGGAGGGGACCGCGGCCGCCGCCCGCCGCCTGCCGGGCGTGTCGGTGGTAGACCTGTCGGCATGAACGAGACGGAGACGCAGGAGCCCCGGCCGCCCGAGCGGCGGCCCGAGGAACGGCTGGACCTGCTGCAGCGCAGGCTCGCGGCGTTCGCGGCGGCGCGCGGCTGGGAGCCGTACCACACGCCCAAGAACCTGGCGGTGGCGCTGAGCGTGGAGGCGGCCGAACTGGTCGAGATCTTCCAGTGGCTGACACCGGAACAGTCGGCGAAGGTCATGGAGAAGCCGGAGTCCGCCCACCGCGTGGCCGATGAGGTGGCCGACGTACTCGCGTATCTGCTGCAGTTCTGTGAGGTTCTCGGGGTGGATGTGCTGGATGCGCTCGCCGCGAAGATCGAGAGGAATGAACTCCGCTTCCCCGTAACGGGTGATCCGACACCGAATCGTCACTCTTCGGAGTGATGGACTCTTCCACAATCACGTTTCTGTCCACATTTCCCGAATACCCCTGGCTTTACCGGCCCGTTGCCCTCACTCTGGGTAGTGGTGAGGACGGTGGGATGTCGTGCGGACGGGGGACGGCATATGGATGCGGTACGGCTCATCGCGGCCGGCCGGCACGCGCTGGCACAGAGCGGGGCTGCGTGGGACATAGTGGGCGAGGCCTGGCAGGCCCAGGCACTCGCGCAGGGAATCGGGAGCTGGCTGGCGGTCACCGGACCGCCGGAGCTGAGATCGGAGGCACAGGGACTGGGGGAAGCGGGAGGCAGAGGATGCGGGATCCTGGACCGGGCGGCCCTGCGCGGCGAGGGCAGCGCGCCCGAGTATCCGCCGCGGGCCGCACAGCTGGGCGGTGTGTCGGACGTCCGACAGGCGCTGCTCGGACTCCAGACACTGCTGGGCGAGGTGGGGATAGCCCTGGTCGGGGTGGCCTGCGCCACGGACGACGAGGCCCTGTACTGGCAGTGCATAGAGTCGATCGACGCGGCTGACGAGTCGAGCGACCGGGTACGGGCGATCCTGCGCCGCATGGTGGTCCGTGAGCGGGGGTCCGCCTCGGGCGTGGCCTGAGCCGCGCACGGCCTGGTACGGGTGGCACGGGTCCTGCGGGCGGCGCGGCAGATGGCACGGGCCGGGTCCCGCCGTGCGCGACGGGACCCGCGCGGTCAGGAGGACCGCTGGGACGGGCGCTCGCCCTCGGCGGTGCGGTCCGCGGGTGGGGAGGACTGGAGATCGGCGTCGAGCTGCGAAAGATCGGCGTTCGGCGCCGCCATCAGCTCCTCCATCTGCTGCAGCAGGCCCTTCGGCGCGCCGTCGTTCCGGGCGGGCGCGGTGGACTCCGGCGGTGCCTCGTGTGCTGCCTGTCCGGTCCAGCCGGTCTGTCGGGGGGTCTCCGGCACGGCCTCGTGGGACATGGCGGCCTCCTCGGCCCTGGCCCTTCCGCGGGAAGGGGGCGGTGGACGCACCGGCGAGAAAGCCGCCGGCACGCGGGCCGGGCGGTCCGGCTCCGACCGGGCAAACGATCCCCGTCCGGGCTGGTCACTGGCGGCCCCGGGCCCCGACACGTCAGGTTGACGAAGATTCACCCCGGCGGGGCGGGACGGGCAGGATGGGGCCATGGATCTTCGCATTTTCACCGAGCCCCAGCAGGGTGCGACATACGACACCCTCCTGACCGTCGCCAAGGCCACCGAGGACCTGGGCTTCGATGCGTTCTTCCGCTCCGACCACTATGTGCGGATGGGCACCGCCGACGGTCTGCCCGGCCCGACCGACGCCTGGATCACCCTCGCGGGCCTGGCCCGCGAGACCAGGCGGATCCGCCTCGGCACCCTGATGACGGCCGGCACCTTCCGGCTGCCCGGCGTCCTCGCCATCCAGGTGGCGCAGGTCGACCAGATGTCCGGCGGCCGTATCGAAATGGGCCTGGGCGCGGGCTGGTTCGAGGAGGAGCACAAGGCCTACGGGATCCCCTTCCCGCCGGACCGGATGTCCCGGCTGGAGGAGCAGCTGGCCATCGTCACCGGCCTGTGGGCCACCGCGCCCGGCGCCACCTTCGACTACGCGGGGGACCACTACCGAGTCGAGAAATCGCCCGCGCTGCCCAAGCCCCTCCAGGCCCGGATCCCCGTCCTCGTCGGCGGCCACGGCGCCAAGCGCACCCCGCGGCTCGCCGCGCGGTACGCGGACGAGTTCAACATGCCCTTCGCCTCGATCGCGGACAGCGCACGGCAGTTCGACCGGGTCCGGGAAGCGGCCGAACAGGCCGGCCGGAGGCCCGACGACCTCGTCTACTCCAACGCCCTCGTGGTGTGCGTGGGCAAGGACGACGCCGAGGTGGCGCGCCGGGCCGCCGCCATCGGCCGGGACGTCGACGAGCTCAAGGCCAACGGACTGGCCGGCTCCCCGGCCGAGGTCGTGGAGAAGATCGGCGCCTACAGCGCCATCGGCTGCTCCCGCGTCTACCTCCAGCTCCTCGACCTCGACGACCTCGACCACCTGGAGCTCATCTCCGCCCAGGTGCTCTCGCAGCTGAGCTAGGGCCCGGGAACACCGATGCCGCGCGCGACCGGCCCGCTCGCCGAAGCCCTGGCCCACCGGACCGTCGTCCTGGACGGCGGACTCAGCAACCAGCTCGCCGCCCAGGGCTGCGACCTCACCGGGGGCCTGTGGACCGCCCGCGTCCTCGACGAGCGTCCGGTCCAGATCGAGGCCGCCCACACGGCGTACGCGCGGGCCGGCGCCGAGGTGCTGATCACCGCCAGCTACCAGGTCGGCTACGACGCCTTCGCCGCCCGCGGCCGCGACCGCGACGCGACCACCGCCCTGCTGCACCGCAGCGTCGCGCTCGCCGCCAGGGCGGCCGAGGCCGCCGACCACGACGTGTGGGTGGCCGCCTCGGTCGGCCCGTACGGAGCGGTGCTCGCGGACGGCTCCGAGTACCGCGGCCGGTACGGACTGAGCGTGCGCGAACTCGCCGCCTTCCACCGCCCCCGCATCGAGGCCCTGCTCGCCGCGGGCCCCGACGTCCTGGCCGTGGAAACCCTCCCCGACCCCGACGAGGCCGAGGCCGTGCTCACCGTCCTCGCGGAGACGGGCGCCCCGGCCTGGCTGAGCTACACCGTGGCCGGGGGCCGCACCCGGTCGGGACACCCGCTGCCCGAAGCCTTCGCGCTCGCCGCGCAGGCCCCGCAGGTCATCGCGCTCGGCGTCAACTGCTGCGACCCCGCCGAGGTCCTCCCGGCCCTCCGGGCGGCGGCCGCCGCCACCGCCAAACCCCTGCTGGCCTACCCCAACGACGGCTCCGTCTGGGAGGCGGCCACCGGCACCTGGCGGGCCCCCGCGGCCATGCCCCCCTGGCCCACCACCGCCTGGCGCCGCACCGGAGCCCGCCTCCTCGGCGGCTGCTGCCGCATCGGCCCCGACCACATCGCGCACCTGGCCCGCGAGACCGGCCCGCCTGGCGAATCGATCACGTGATGAAGCGTCAACTCGCTTTTGCGTACAGTTCTGGCCAACGCGGCTTCTAGCCAGGCGCTCGGGCTGACAGGTGCCACCAAGGCGGGCACGATGCTCCGACATTGAACGGGGGGTCGTGATGAGCGCTGCCGAAAACACAACCGAGCTCGAAGGCCGGGACGCCGACCCGAGCGGCCCCCCCCGGCCAGGACGCCCAGGGCGCTCTCGGCAAGCCGGGGCAGCCCCAGGACCCCGAAGAGCGGGCCGGCGCCGAACTGGCCCTGCGCGTCTTCAGCGGCGACGAACGCTGGGGCTGGGAGTTCGTCCAGCCCCCCGAGCCCCCCGCGCACCGAGACGCCCAGAACCCGCCCGTCTACACCGAACCCTCCGACGCCGAGGTCCGCGCCGCGCAGGAGCGGGCCATGGGCGGCCGCAACACCTCGGGCTTCGGATGCCTGACCCTGCTCGTGGGTGGCGCGGCGTTCGCGGCCGGCGGTGTCGGTGCCGCGGCCGTCGTCGTGATCCTCATCCTCACCCTGATCATCGCGACCTCCCCCAAGGCCGGACTGCGGGCCGCCCAGCGCCGTCTGCAATCCGCACGCGAACGCGCCCAGACCGACTACCACGCACGCAGGCGGGTCTGGCAGGACCGGCTCGACACCCACCGCGCCGAACACCTGCGCCACAACGGGACGCTGGACACCTGGTACCCGATCTCCCTCGACTCCGGCCCCAGCCGGATCGACGTCTTCGGCGGCACCGGCAACGGCTGGGCGAGCCTCCTCGCCACCCTCGGCGGACCGATCCTCGGCAGCGGCGCCCGGTCGTCGTCCTGGACCTCACCCAGCAGGCCGTCGCCCTGGAACTGGCCGGCCTCGCCGCCCGCCGCGGAGTGACCGTCACCCACGTACCCATGCCCGGCGCCCTGCTCGGCATGGACCTGCGCGAGGAGTTCACCTCCGAGGAACTGGCGGAGACGCTCGCCGAAGCCCTCGCGAGCATGCGCCCACCCGGCGGGGACCTCGACCTCCACACCATCGACGCCGACGTGGTCCAGACCGTCACCGACCTGCTCGAAGGGCCGGTGACCCTGGCCCGCCTCGCCGCCGGACTGCGCGTCCTGCTGCGCGTCTACGACGCCGACCCGTCGTCGCCGGGCCTGCTCAGCCCCTCCGAGATCGAGTCGATCACCCGGGCCATCGACCTCGTCGGCCAGGGCGAACGCGTCCAGAACGAGCTGCGCTACGTACGGGCCCAGACGGAACTGCTGGCGAAGGCGGAAGCAGCCGACGCCCCCGACACCCCCGCGTCTGCCTGGTGGAAGCCCGGCAGCCTGACCGTCGTCACCACCGAGGACCGCGTCCACCGGCGCAAGGACCTCACCGACCGCTTCGTCTTCTTCCGTCTGCTCCACACCCTGCGGGGGTGCGCCGTCGCCGCAGGCTCGGGCACGCTCGTCGTCGCCATGAACGGTGGGGACGTGCGGTCCAGGCGGCGTGGGCATGCGCCCGGCGGAGGGGGAGGCGGCGTTCATGAGTGAGGTCGGCAACATCTCCGACGCGCCACCGTCGCCTCCGCCCCCGGCGCCTCCGGTCGACGCGCGGGCAGCCGGTGACGGCGACGTGCCGAACGACGGCCACGGGGACGCCGGCGCGCGGAGCACCGGCGACCAGGGGCGCGACGAGATGAGCGACGGGGACCTCCCGAAGCTCGGACACACCGCAGAGGAACGGCCCGACACCCCCACCGAAGACCTGGCGGACGGCGACGTCGGCAAGCAGGAGACAACGGTGGACCAGCCCGCGGCGGAACCGCTGCCGGCCGGACAGGCGCCTCCGGGCGGCAACGAACCACCAAGGGGCCCGGTGCCCCCCACGGTCCCGCCGGACCTGCCTCCCCCGGACCCGTCGAACAGAGCGGGCTCTGACGACCGCGCGGTCTCGGTGGTGATCGAAGAGCAGCGGAGTGAGCGCAAGCCCTCGAATTCCGCAGACCCGGAGGCTCCAGCGGTGGCTGCGGACGCACCGACCCCAGTGGACCATCCGAATCCGAGTCTGAAGTCGGACCCGAACCCGACTCAGGAGGGCGATCCGGTCGACCCGGCAGACCTGTCCCAGGGGCCGGAGACAGCTCAGCACCCAGAACAGGGCGAGGTCGTGGGCTGGGCCCAGGGGGGTCCGGAATCCGAAGTCGCAAAGGTTGCCCACCCCGAGCCGGCGGGCGTGACCGGCGGAGAAGCGAAGCCCTTTGAGCAGGACGACATGGAGCGCCGATCCGCTGGGGACTCGGCAGCGGAACCGGACACGGTGCCTGATCCGGACAGTCCGAAGCCCGGTAATACGGTCGAGGACACGACGGAGCGGTCGGAAGACGGTCCCGCCGAAGGTGTCGACCAGCCTGCCGAAGAATCCACGGACGACGAGTCCAACGAGGCGACGGACGAGCCGGAATCCGATGCCCAGCTTCAGGAATCCGAAGGCGGCGCTTCCGATAGCAGCAGCGAGGAGGAGAAGCAGGAGCGAACAGACAGCCGACCGGACGGCGAAACCCGTGACCGCGCAGAGACGCCGCCGAAGGGAGATGCCGGGCCGTCACCTCTGAGCATCCAAGAACGAATGCGCCAGGCGGTCGGAGCTGCGAGAAACTGGGCCAACGATACCTATATCGGGCGCCGATTGGCGGGCAGGCCGATGGAGCCGTGGAAGAGCAACCGTGCCTTGCACCGAAGTCTGGACGGAGAACGTCCTGCGGCGAACGCAGTGGTCGGCAACCTGCGTGAGCTGAAGCTCGGCAACCCCTCCATCGGGTACAAGGATGCCAACGCCAAACGCCGATCGGACGAGGACCTGGTCAACTCCGTCTTCGCCCCTCGCGATGGCCAGTACATATCGACGCACACCGACAGGCCGGGCGTCATAGGGCAGGGAAATCACAGAGCCATGGAGCTTCTGAGCCGAGCCGAGGACCCGGACAACGATGAAATTCAGCTGACCACACCGATATTCATCCACAGGGTTGGCGAGCCGGAAAAGGCAGAGGAGGAGTAGGTGTGACCGCAGGGGGGCGCCACGGAAGTGGTGAGGTGGCGGACAGGGTCTTCGGGGGAGGGGAGCGGTGGGGGTGGGAGTTCGTCGTGCCGCCGGGGCCCGTTGCGCATCCCGCCGCCGGGAGGCCGCCGGTGTGGGTCGAGCCGTACTTTCCGGAGCTGGCCGAGCTGGACAACCGGCGTGCGCTGCGGTTGACCGGGCCGCAGAGCGTCGGGGTGGTGCTCCTGATCCTCTTCTGCGGGTTGCTGACGGTTGGCCTGATCGGTGCGGCCGTCCTGGCCGTCGTGTTCGTCGCCGTGTCGGTGGCGACGAATCCCGCGCGCCGGTACGACCGGGCGCGTCAGCGGGCGGTCGAGGAACGGCAACGGCACTGGGCCGCACACCAGCACCGGGTGGCCGACTGGCAGCGGCTGCTGCACGAGCACTGGCAGGCGGAGATGCGGCGGCGGGCGGCGGCCGATACCTGGTTCCCGTTGGTGCTCGGCTCCCGGCCGGCCCGGATCGATGTCGTCGGCGGGACCGGTGACGGCTGGGCCGGTCTGCTCGCCACCTTCGGCGGGCCGGCGCTCGCCGGCGGTCAGGCGCTGCTCGTCGTCGACATGACCGAGCAGGCCGTGGCCGTCGAGCTGGCGCAGCTCGCCGGGCTCCGCGGCGTCCCCGTCGAGCACGTGCCGTTCCCGGGTGCGGTGTTGCGGACGGATCTGGGTGACGAGTACGCGCCCGAGGACCTCGCCGACTCGCTCGCCGCGGCGCTCGCCACGATGAGGCCGCCGGGCACCGACACCGACCTCGTCACCATCGACGCCACGGTGATCCGTACCGTCGCCCGCCGCCTCGACGCCCCGCTCACCTACTTCCGGCTCGCCGCGGGCCTCGCCGTCCTGCTCCGTCAGGACGAACGGCACGCACAGGACGCGGAGCTGGCGCCCCACGAGGTCGCCCGGCTCACGGAGGCCATCGACTCGGTGGGCCGGGGCGAACGCCGCCAGAACCAGCTGCACCACGTGAAGGACCAGCTCGACTCACTCTCCGAGGGCGAGGGCGCACACGTACGGGACCGGCTGGCCGCCGAGTGGTGGCGGCCAGGGCCGCTCACTGTGCTCTCCACCGACGGCCTCGGCCCCGGCGCAAGGACCTTGCGGACCGGGTCCTGTTCTTCCGGGTGCTCCATGCCCTGCGCACCCGTGCCTTCCCGTCCGGCACGGGCACGCTCGTCGTCGCCGGCGCCGATCGCCTCGGGCGCGAAGCCCTGGAGGCCCTGGCCCGTCAGGCGCGCGCCGCGGGGGTACGCCTCGTGCTGCTGCTGGAGCACCTGCGCGAGGCGACCCTGCAGGTGGCGGGCGGATCGGGCAGCGCGATCGTGTTCATGCGCATGGGCAACGGCGAGGAGGCGAAGGCCGCCGCGGAGTTCATCGGGCACCAGCACACCTTCGTGGTCAGTCAGCTGACCCGGCAGGTCGGCGAGACCCTGACGACGGGACGCGGCAGCAGCTACGGGGAGCAGATCGGCGACTCGCGGACCCACACCTCGAACTCCGGCCCGCACCCGGGCTCCTCGACATCCACCGGCACCTCCTTCTCGCGCAGCTGGCAGGAGAGCGTCAACGCCTCGCGCGCGACGTCGACCTCGGACGGTGAGACCACCGCCCGCGTCTATGAGTTCACGGTGAAGCCGACGCAACTGCAGGCGCTGCCCCCGACCGGGATCGTGCTGATCGAGTCCGCGGCCGGGGGCGGCGCGTGGCCTTCGGGGACTGCAACCCGGCCATCGTCGCCATGCCCCGCGTATCCTCCCGGCCCCGCTGACTAGCGTTCGCAGCCGACGCCGTCACCGTCGCGGTCGAGGTGTCGGCCGTACCCAGGGTCCCCGCGGCGGATCGGGGCCGTGCCCGCCGCCCGGACGGCGGCGCAGTTCGCGTACGAGACGTTCCCGCTCCCGCCCGTCCCGTCGTCGTCGGGTGCCGGGGCGGTCGTGCGGGCGGTCGTGGGCGGCGCGGGCGCCGGGGCGGGCGGCTTCGGGCGCAGGTCGGTGCCGGGCGTCGCGGGGCAGGCGGTGCCCGGCGCCACCAGGTGCACGACCGGAGCGGCGCTCTGCGGCACGAGTCCGGTGCCGGCCGCGACGTCCTGGAAGCAGACGAGCCACGTCCCGTGGTCGGCGGGGAGGGGGACGTCGGCGTAGGCGCTCGACGCACTGAGTTCGCCGTCGATCAGTTCCTCCACCGCCTTCTCCGCCTGCACGTAGGGCCACCCGACGGCCGACGGCATCTGCGGTGCGGCGCTCGGCGTGGGCGCCGCCGGCGGGGTCGGAGTCGGGCTCGGGGTGGGGGAGGCGGAGGGCGCCGCGGCTGCCTGGGGCTTGGCCTCGGCCCCGGCCTCCTTCGGCGGGTCGGACAGCAGCGGTATCAGGAACCAGATGCCGGACAGGACAGTGGCGAGGACCTTCCGTGTCCGTTCCCACTGGCTCGTCCAGGCGAGCGCGATTCCGGCGGGCGGAAGGAGGACGAGGGCCGCGATGATCAGGGCGGGGTGCTGCCACCAGCGGCGCGGCGGCCTGGGCGCGGCTGAGGGTGCGTAGGCGTGCGGGGGCGGGTACATGGAGCGCTCCTGGAGGCCGAACACGGTGCGGAGCGCGCGAGCCTATCCAGAAGGTTGAAGATCATACTTGTTTTCGCTCGAAACCCATTGGCCCGAGGAGGATCCGGCAGTCATGCTGAACCGCATGTTCCTCACGATCACCACCACCGGGACCGCCGAGAATCCGGCGACTGACCTGGGCTTTCTCCTGCACAAGCACCCGGACCGGGTCCGCGTGGAGAACCAGTCCCACGGCATCGCCCACGTGTTCTATCCCGAGGCCGCGGCCGAGCGGTGCACGGCGGCCCTGCTGCTGGAGGTGGACCCCGTCGCGCTCGTCCGCCGCGGGAAGGGCAAGGGCCGCGGCGGAGCACCCGACGCCGCGCTCGCGCAGTACGTCAACGACCGGCCGTACGCCGCGTCCTCGCTGCTCGCCGTCGCGCTCAGCGGGGTGTTCCGCACCGCCCTGAAGGGGCAGTGCGTCCTGCGCCCCGAACTCCCGGACCAGGCACGCCCGCTGCGCGTCGAGATCCCCGTGCTCCCCGCGCGCGGCGGCGCCGCGATGGTGCACCGGCTGTTCGACCCGCTCGGCTGGGACGTCGTACAGGCCGAGGCAGTACCGCTCGACGAGCAGTTCCCCGAGTGGGGGGACTCCCGCTACGTACGCCTCGTGCTGGAGGGCGAGCTGCGCCTCGCCGACGCCCTGCGGCAGCTCTACGTGCTCCTGCCGGTCCTCGACGACGCCAAGCACTACTGGATCGCCCCCGACGAGGTCGACAAGCTGCTGCGCGCCGGAGACGGCTGGCTCGCCGCGCACCCCGAGCACGCGCTGATCAGCTCCCGCTACCTGGCCCGCCACAAGCGGCTGACCCAGGAAGCCGTCGAACGGCTGGAGCTGGTGCGCCTCGCCGAGTCCGACGGCAGCGAGGTCGAGGAGCTCGACAACGCCGTCGACGAGACCCGCGACACCCAGGAGCGGCCCGTACCGCTCGCCGTGCAGCGACGCGACGCGATCCTCGCCGCCCTGCGCGCCGCCGGCGCCCAGCGGGTGCTGGACCTCGGCTGCGGACAGGGGCAGTTGGTGCAGGCGCTGCTGGGGGACCCCGCGTACACGGAGATCGTCGGCATGGACGTCTCCGTGCGGGCCCTGACCATCGCCGCCCGGCGGCTGCGGCTGGAGCGGATGGGCGAGCGGCAGCGCTCGCGCGTCACTCTGTTCCAGGGCTCGCTCGCCTACACCGACAAGCGGCTGGCCGGCTACGACGCGGCCGTGCTCAGCGAGGTCGTCGAGCACCTGGACCTGGAGCGGCTGCCCGCCCTGGAGTACGCGGTGTTCGGCTCCGCCCGTCCCCGCACGGTCCTCGTCACCACCCCGAACGTCGAGTACAACGTCCGCTGGGAGACCCTCCCGGCCGGGCACGTCCGGCACGGCGACCACCGCTTCGAGTGGACCCGCGAGGAGTTCCGCGCCTGGGCCGGCCAGGTCGCCGCGCGCTTCGGCTACGCCGTCGCCTTCGTCCCCGTGGGCGACGACGACCCCGAGGTCGGGCCGCCGACCCAGATGGCCGTCTTCACCCAGGACACCACCACCGAGACCAACGGCACCACCAGCCACAGCACCGGCACCGACACCCCGAAGGAGGGCGAGGCGGCATGACCGACACCGAGATCACCGAGAGCACGAGGGCCCCCCGTCCCCGGACCCTGCCCGTCACCGACCTGTCCCTCGTCGTCCTGATCGGGGCCACCGGCTCGGGCAAGTCCACCTTCGCCCGCAAGCACTTCAAGCCCACCGAGGTCATCTCCTCCGACTACTGCCGCGGCCTGGTCTGCGACGACGAGAACGACCAGGGCGCGAGCCGGGACGCCTTCGACGTCCTGCACTACATCGCCGGCAAGCGCCTCGCCGCCGGCCGCCTGACCGTCGTCGACGCCACCAGCGTCCAGGCCGACGCCCGCCGGCAGTTGGTCCAGCTCGCCCGCGAGCACGACGTCCTGCCCATCGCCATCGTCCTGGACATGCCCGAGCAGGTCTGCGCCGAGCGCAACGCGGCCCGCCCCGACCGGGCCGGCCTGCCCCGCGCGGTCATCCAGCGGCACCGCCGCGACCTGCGGCGCTCCCTGCGGGGCCTGGAGCGCGAGGGCTTCCGCAAGGTGCACGTGCTGCGTTCCGTCGAGGAGGCCGAGACCGCCGAGGTCGTCCTGGAGAAGCGGTTCAACGACCTCACCCACCTCACCGGCCCCTTCGACATCGTCGGTGACATCCACGGCTGTTCCTCCGAGCTGGAGACCCTGCTCGCCAAGCTCGGCTACGAGGACGGCGTCCACCCCGAGGGCCGCACGGCCGTCTTCGTCGGCGACCTCGTCGACCGCGGACCCGACAGCCCGGGCGTCCTGCGCCGCGTGATGGGCATGGTCAAGTCCGGCAACGCCCTGTGCGTGCCCGGGAACCACGAGAACAAGCTCGGCCGTTACCTCAAGGGAGCCAAGGTCCAGCAGACCCACGGACTCGCCGAGACCGTCGAGCAGCTCTCCCACGAGCCGCAGGAGTTCGTGGAGGAGGTGCGGGAGTTCATCCGCGGCCTCGTCAGCCACTACGTCCTCGACGGCGGGAAGCTGGTGGTCTGCCACGCCGGGCTGCCCGAGAAGTACCACGGTCGCACCTCCGGCCGGGTCCGCTCGCACGCCCTGTACGGGGAGACCACCGGCGAGACCGACGAGTTCGGCCTGCCCGTGCGCTACCCGTGGGCCGAGGACTACCGCGGCAAAGCCGTCGTGGTCTACGGCCACACGCCCGTCCCGGACACCGCCTGGATCAACAACACCATCTGCCTCGACACCGGCGCCGTCTTCGGCGGCCGGATGACCGCCCTGCGCTGGCCCGAGCGCGAACTGGTCGACGTACCGGCCGAGAAGGTCTGGTACGAGCCGGTCAAGCCGCTCGTCACCGAGGTGCCGGGCGGGCATGACGGCCGTCCGCTGGACCTGGCGGACGTGTACGGGCGCCGGGTCGTCGAGACCCGGCACCTGGGCAACGTGGGCGTCCGTGAGGAGAACGCGGCCGCGGCCCTGGAGGTCATGAGCCGCTTCGCCGTCGACCCGCGGCTGGTCCCGTACCTGCCGCCGACCATGGCGCCGACCGCGACATCCCGTGAGCACGGCTTCCTGGAGCACCCGGCCGAGGCCTTCGCCCAGTACCGCGAGGACGGCGTCACGCAGGTGGTGTGCGAGGAGAAGCACATGGGCTCCCGCGCCACCGTCCTGCTCTGCAGGGACGCCGGCACCGCCCGCGAGCGGTTCGGGGTCGACGGTCCGACCGGTTCGGCCTACACGCGCACCGGACGGCCCTTCTTCCACGACCCCGAGGTCACCGAGGAGGTCCTGGCACGGCTGCGCGCGGCCGTCACCCGTGCCGGGCTGTGGGAGGAGCTGGGCACCGCCTGGCTGCTGTTCGACGGGGAGCTCCTGCCCTGGTCGCTGAAGTCGGGCGGCCTGCTGCGCAACCAGTACGCCGCGGTGGGCGCCGCCTCGCGCGCCGTGTTCCCCGGCGCCCTCGCAGCCCTGGAGGCGGCGGCCGCCCGCGGCGCCGACACCGGCGCCCTGCTGGAGCGCCAGCGCGGCCGGGCCGCCGACGCGGCGGCCTTCACGGAGGCCTACCGCCGCTACTGCTGGACCACGGACGGGCTGGACGGCGTACGGTTCGCGCCGTTCCAGCTGCTGGCGGCGGCCGGGCGGTCGCTGGCCGCCGTACCCCACGACCGGCAACTGGACTGGCTGGACCGGCTGGTCGCGGCCGACGATCCGGCCACCCCGGGCGGCACCGGCCTGCTGCGCGGCACCGGCCGGATCCTGGTCGACACCGGGGACGAGGAGTCCATACGGGCCGGCACCGACTGGTGGCTGGAGCTGACGGCCGCCGGCGGTGAGGGCATGGTCGTCAAGCCGCTCCAGGCATACGCCCGTGACGGCAGGGGCCGGCTGGTCCAGCCGGGGATCAAGGTGCGCGGCCGGGAGTACCTGCGGATCATCTACGGCCCGGAGTACACGCGTCCGGACCAGTTGGAGCGGCTGCGGGGGCGGTTCCTCGGACACAAGCGCTCGCTCGCCCTGCGGGAGTACGCGCTCGGGCTGGAGGCGCTGGACCGGCTGGCGGCCGGGGAGCCGCTGTGGCGGGTACACGAGCCGGTCTTCGCGGTGCTGGCGCTGGAGTCGGAGCCGGTCGACCCGCGGCTGTGACCGCGGCGACGCCGGCCCACCGCGTCGGGGGCGGCGCGAAGGTGAGGGGGAGGCGTAAAGGCGGAGCCCCCGTACGGCCCCGAATTAGGTCGTATGGGGGAACTTTCGCCGAGAACGCCGGGGAAACCGCCCGCGGGATCGTTCATCCAGGGCAGCGGAATGACCGCCACCCTGGAAGGACGGAACACCACCTATGAAGATGACCGCGCGCGGAAGCATTGCGGCGCTCCTGACCTGTATGGCCGCGGCCGGTGTGGCCACCCCGGCCGTCGCCGACGGGGTGCCGGTGGGTGTCCCGCTGGAGGGTGTGGAGACCACGACGGGCCTGGCCGTGCCGCGGATCGCCACCGCGGTGCCGCTGCCGGTCGTCGGAGCGCCCGAGGCTCCCCGCATGCACACGGGCGAGATGCTCCCCACGCCGCTGCTGCCGGCGGTCCCGATCGCCACCGAACTCGGCGAGACCCTGGTCACCTCACCGCTGCCGAACCTGGCGGGCCGCCCGGAGACGGACGGTGAGGGTTCCCTGGAGTCGCCCGCCACCACCGTCCGCACCCGTACCCCGGGTGCGGTCGTCGGTTCCCCGCTCACGATGCCGGACGGGTCCAACTTCGGGCTGCCGAACCTGACCGCGCCCAAGCTGGGCCTTCTCGCCCCGGAGGTCGCGGGGGCGCCGGAGGCGCTCCTCGGTGTCGCCCTGCCCCGCTGAGCCGACGCCTCCTCAAAAGGCCGCCCGGTCTGCGAACGTGTACGGCATGGGATTCCATGTCGACTCCGAGACCGGGCGGCTTCGCCGCGTCATCCTCCACCGGCCCGACCTGGAGCTGAAGCGGCTCACACCCGGCAACAAGGACGCGCTCCTCTTCGACGACGTGCTGTGGGTGCGCAGGGCCCGCCAGGAGCACGACGGCTTCGCGGACGTGCTGCGCGACCGGGGCGTGGAGGTCCACCTCTTCGGGGACCTGCTGCGCGAGGTCCTGGACGTCCCCGAGGCCAGACGCCTCGTACTGGACCGGGTGTTCGACGAGAAGGAGTACGGGCCGCTCGCCACCGACCCCCTGCGGTCGGCCTTCGACGGGCTGGCCTCGGCGGACCTGGCGCAGGCGCTGGTCGGTGGGATGACCAAGCGGGAGTTCCTGGAACGGCACGCCGAGCCGGTGTCCGTGCGCTTCCACGCCCTGGACATGGACGACTTCCTGCTGGGGCCGCTGCCCAACCACCTCTTCACCCGCGACACCTCCGCCTGGATCTACGACGGGGTGTCCATCAACGCGATGCGCTGGCCCGCCCGGCAGCGCGAGACCGTCCACTTCGAGGCGATCTACCGGCACCACCCGCTCTTCACCGCCTCCGGCGCCTTCCACTACTGGTCGCAGGGGCAGGCGGACTACCCCTCGACGATCGAGGGCGGGGACGTCCTCGTCATCGGCAACGGCGCGGTGCTGATCGGGATGAGCGAGCGGACCACGCCGCAGGCGGTGGAGATGCTGGCGCGGGGCCTGTTCGCCGCCGGTTCCGCGACCTCCATCGTGGCCCTCGACATGCCGAAGCGCCGGGCCTTCATGCACCTGGACACCGTGATGACGATGGTCGACGGAGATACGTTCACTCAGTACGCGGGCCTCGGCATGCTCCCCTCCTACACGATCGAGCCGGGCGACGGGGGCAACGAGCTGAAGGTGACCGACCACCCGGCGGAGCACATGCACCGGGCCATCGCCGCGGCGCTCTCGCTCGACTCGATCCGGGTGCTGACCGCGACCCAGGACGTGCACTCGGCACAGCGCGAGCAGTGGGACGACGGGTGCAATGTGCTCGCCGTCGAGCCGGGCGTGGTGGTCGCCTACGAGCGGAACGTGACCACCAACACGCACCTGCGCAAGCAGGGCATCGAGGTGATCGAGATTCCGGGCAGCGAGCTGGGGCGGGGCCGGGGCGGGCCGCGCTGCATGAGCTGTCCGGTGGAGCGGGACCCCGTCTGAGCAGGCTGATACGGGGGCCGGCGGGGGGAAGGTCACACCCGCGGTAGGCCCACTGGTCTGTATATCAATACAGGACGTCGTATAGACTTCCAGCATCCCCTGTCACCGTGACGCTGGAGCGACCCCATGGCCCCCGACCTCAAAGGCCGCAGTTTTCTCAAGGAGCTCGACTTCTCGGCCGCCGAGTTCCGCGGCCTGGTCGAACTGGCCGCCGACCTGAAGGCGGCCAAGAGGGCCGGGGTCGAGCAGCGCCTGCTCCGGGGCAGGAACATTGCGCTGATCTTCGAGAAGACCTCGACGCGCACCCGCTGCGCCTTCGAGGTCGCCGCCGCGGACCAGGGCGCCCACACCGTCTACCTCGACCCGGCCGGCTCCCAGATGGGGCACAAGGAGTCGGTCCGGGACACCGCCCGGGTGCTGGGCCGGATGTTCGACGGGATCGAGTACCGGGGTGACAGCCAGGAGGCCGTCGAGGAGCTCGCCGCACACTCCGGCGTCCCCGTCTTCAACGGCCTGACCGACGACTGGCACCCCACCCAGATGCTGGCCGACGTCCTCACGATGACCGAGCACAGCACGAAGCCGCTGCACCGGATCTCCTTCGCGTACCTCGGCGACGCCCGCTTCAACATGGGCAACTCCTACCTCGTGACCGGCGCGCTGCTGGGCATGGACGTACGGATCGTCGCGCCCCGGAGCTACTGGCCCGCCGAGCACGTGGTGGCCGAGGCGCGCAGGCTCGCGGCGGACAGCGGTGCCCGGATCACCCTGACCGAGGACGTCGGTGCGGGCGTCGCCCAGGCGGACTTCGTGGTGACCGACGTCTGGGTGTCCATGGGGGAGCCCAAGGAGGTCTGGGACGAGCGGATCGCGGCCCTGGCGCCGTACGCCGTCACCATGGACGTGCTGCGGGCCACGGACAACCCGGACGTGAAGTTCATGCACTGCCTGCCGGCCTTCCACGACCTGGGCACCAAGGTGGCCCGGGAGATCCACGAGCGGCACGGGCTCGACTCGTTGGAGGTGACGGACGAGGTGTTCGAGTCGGAGCACTCGGTCGTCTTCGACGAGGCCGAGAACCGGCTGCACACCATCAAGGCCGTTCTCGTCGCCACCCTCGGCCGTCCCGGCCCGGGTGACGCATAGCCATACGAGGGGGGCGCCCCGGCGTCGGCGCAAGGGGCCGGGGTCCCGCGCAGGCGGGGGCATCCGGCCGGTGTCCGGTGGGCGACCGCGGCCGGCAGGGCGTCCCCCATTTGTAGCGTTTCTCTGACGGTAGTCACGATCTGGTGATAGCGTCGCTCGTGTGAGCCCCTTCACCGGTTCCACACCAGCGACCGAACGGTGGCACCACCTCCGCCTCACCCGGCAGGACGGCGTCGCCACCGTCACCTTCGACCGCCCCGAGAAGATCAACGCACTCACCTTCGGCGCCTACGCCGACCTGCGCGATCTGCTCGCCGAACTGTCCCGCGAGCGCTCCGTGCGCGCCCTCGTACTGGGCGGCGAGGGCCGCGGCTTCTGCTCCGGCGGAGACGTCGACGAGATCATCGGCGCCACCCTCGCCATGGACACCGCCCAGCTCCTCGACTTCAACCGGATGACCGGCCAGGTGGTCCGCGCGATCCGCGAATGCCCCTTCCCGGTGATCGCCGCCGTGCACGGCGTGGCCGCCGGCGCCGGCGCCGTTCTCGCGCTCGCCGCCGACTTCCGGATCGCCGACCCCACCGCCCGCTTCGCATTCCTCTTCACCCGCGTCGGCCTCTCCGGCGGCGACATGGGCGCCGCCTACCTGCTGCCCCGCGTCGTCGGCCTCGGCCACGCCACCCGCCTGCTGATGCTCGGCGAGCCCGTCCACGCCGCCGAAGCCGAGCGGATCGGCCTGCTCAGCGAACTCACCGACGAGGGCAAGGCCCACGTACGGGCCGCCGAACTCGCCGCCCGCCTGGCCGCCGGCCCCTCCCTCGCCCACGCGCAGACCAAGGCGCTGCTCACCGCCGAACTCGACATGCCGCTGGCCGCGTCGGTCGAGCTCGACGCCGCCACGCAGGCCCTGCTCATGAACGGCCAGGACTACGCGGAGTTCCACGCGGCCTTCACCGGGAAGCGGCCGCCGGAGTGGAAGGGCAGGTAACGCCATGCCGCACGGCAGCGCACTGCGGGTCGCCGTCGTCGGCGGCGGACCGGGAGGACTGTACGCCGCCGCGCTGCTGGCCCGCCGGGGCCACACCGTGGAGGTGTGGGAACGCAACGCCCCGGACGACACCTTCGGCTTCGGCGTCGTGCTCTCCGACGAGACCCTCGGCGGCGTCGAACGCGCCGACAGCGTCGTCCACGCCGCCCTGAGCAGGGAGTTCGTGCGCTGGGACGACGTCGACGTGGTGCACCGCGGACGGCTGCTGACCTCCGGCGGCCACGGCTTCGCCGCCATCGGGCGGCGCCGGCTGCTGGAGATCCTGCACGAGCGCTGCGCCGGACTCGGCGTCCGGCTCCGCTTCCGCGCCGAAGCCCCGGACGTCGCCGAGCTGCGCGCCTCCCACGACCTGGTGGTCGCGGCGGACGGCGTGCACAGCGCGATCCGCGAGGCCGACGCCGCCCACTACCGGCCGACGCTGACCGCAGGCCGCTGCCGCTACATCTGGCTCGCCGCCGACTTCGCCTTCGAAGCCTTCCGCTTCGAGATCGCGGAGACCGAGCACGGGGTCATGCAGCTGCACGCCTACCCGTACGCCGCGGACGCCTCCACCGTCATCGTCGAGATGCGCGAGGAGGTCTGGCGGGCGGCGGGACTCGACCTCTGCGACGAGGAGGAGTCGGCGGCCCGCTGCGCCAAGACCTTCAGCGAGGCCCTGCGCGGACGCCCGCTGCACGGCAACCGCTCCGCCTGGACGCAGTTCCGCACCGTCGTCAACGAACACTGGTCCCACGGCAACGTGGCGCTCGTCGGCGACGCCGCGCACACCGCCCACTTCTCCATCGGCTCCGGCACCAAACTCGCCGTGGAGGACGCGCTCGCCCTCGCCGAAGCCGTCGACGCGGCCGAAGGGGACGTACCGGCCGCCCTCGCCGCCTACGAGACGGCCCGCCGCCCGGCGGTCGCCAGTACCCAGCGGGCCGCGGCCGCCAGCAGCCGCTGGTTCGAGGAGCTCGCCGGCTACGTCGACCAGCCCGCCCGGCAGTTCGCCTTCAACCTCCTCACCCGCAGCCGCCGCGTCACGCACGACAACCTGCGGCTGCGCGACGAGCGCTTCACCCGCGCCGTCGAACGGGACTTCGGCTGTCCCGACGAGGCCACCCCGCCCATGTTCACCCCGCTCACCCTGCGCGGCCTGACCCTGCGCAACCGGGTCGTCGTCTCCCCGATGGACATGTACTCCGCCCAGGACGGCGTCCCCGGCGACTTCCACCTCGTCCACCTCGGCGCACGGGCCCTCGGCGGAGCCGGCCTGGTGATGACCGAGATGGTCTGTGTCAGCGAGGACGGCCGCATCACCCCCGGCTGCGCCGGCCTCTACACCCCGGAACAGGCCGCCGCCTGGCAGCGGATCACCGACTTCGTCCACACCTCGGCGCCCGGCGCCGCACTCGGCGTCCAACTCGGCCACGCCGGCCGCAAGGGCTCCACCAAGGTGATGTGGGAGGGCATGGACGACCCCCTCCCGGACGGCAACTGGCCGCTGGTGGCCGCCTCCGCCCTGCCCTACCGGCCGGGCGTCTCGGCGCTCCCGCGTGCGCTGGAACAGGCGGACCTGGCCGCACTGCGCTCCGACTTCGCGGCGGCCGCCGTCCGCGCCGCGGACTGCGGCTTCGACCTGCTCGAACTGCACTGCGCCCACGGCTACCTGCTCTCCGGCTTCCTCTCGCCGCTGACCAACCACCGCGACGACGCCTACGGCGGCTCCCTGGAGAACCGCCTGCGCTTCCCGCTGGAGGTCTTCGACGCCGTCCGCTCCGTCTGGCCCGAGGACCGGCCCATGACCGTGCGGCTGTCGGCCACCGACTGGGCGCCGGGCGGCACCTCACCCGAGGAGGCCGTGGAGATCGCCGCCGCGTTCGCCGCCCGCGGCGCCGACGCCATCGACGTCTCCACCGGCCAGGTCGTCGCGGACGAGGCCCCCGAGTACGGGCGCTCGTACCAGACCCCGTACGCCGACCGGATCCGCAACGCGCTCGGCGTCCCCGTCATCGCCGTCGGGGCCATCTCCTCCTGGGACGACGTCAACTCCCTGCTCCTGGCGGGCCGCGCCGACCTGTGCGCCCTCGGCCGCCCCCACCTCTACGACCCGCACTGGACCCTGCACGCGGCCGCCGACCAGTCCTACGAAGGCCCGGCCGCCCCCTGGCCGAAGCCGTACCGCGCGGGCAGCCGCAAACCCCCGACGGGCCGAGGCTGACCCCGGTCAGGCCGCCTGATTCACGCAGGCGCCTGCAGTTCCACGAACCGGGCCCCGATGTCCCGCAGGCGGGTGTGGAGTTCGGCGAAGACGGCCGCCGCCCGGTCGCCCGGCCAGCCCGCCGGGAGCAGCTCGCGTGGCAGACCCGGGTCGGCGTACGGCAGGCGGCGCCAGCTGTCCAGTGCGAGGAGGTAGCCGCGGTAGGCCTCCTCCGGCGTCGGCCGGGGCCCCGACTGGAGGGCGCGCAGGGCCGGTTCGTGCAGGTCGAGGAACTGCTCGTGCTGTTTGGCCAGCGCCGCCAGGTCCCACCACCGGGCCACCGCCTCGGCGGCCGGGGCGAAGCCCAGGTGGCCGCCTCGGAACAGCTCCACATACGGCGTCAGGCGCAGCCGCTCCAACGTGTGCACGGTCTCCTCCGCCAGCCGGGACGGCGCGATCCACACACCCGGCGCGACCGCCCCGAAGCCGAGCCCGGCCAGCCGGGAACGCAGCAGGTGCCGCTTGCTCCGCTCCTGCTCGGGTACGGAGAACACCGCCACCAGCCACTCGTCCGACGACTGCGGGCCGCCGTAGATCCGGCGGTCGCCGTCGTCCAGCAGCCGGCGCGCCTCGCCGGACAGCTCGTACGCCGCCGCGCCGTCCGCCGCGCGCGCGGGCAGCAGGAAGCCGCGCCGCTTCAGCCGGGACACCGACGAGCGGACCGACGGGGCGTCCACGCCGGCCGCGCCCAGCAGGCGGACCAGCGCGGACACCGGGACCGGGCCTTCGAAGGCCCGCCCGTAGGCTCCGTAGAACGTGACGATCAGGGATCGCGGAGTGTGCTGCTCGACCACGGCTTCACTCTAGGGCGTCGCGCCGATCGGGACGTGCTCCTTGATCGCGCAGCCGGAAGCGCTGGAGCTTGCCCGTGGCGGTCCGGGGGAGCGCGGGCAGGAAGACGAAGGAGCGCGGACACTTGTGCGGGGCCAGTTCCGCCCGCATGAAGGTGCGCAGGGCGTCCTCCGTCAGCACCACCCCGTCACGGACGACGGTGTACGCCACGACGACCTGCCCGCGTCGCTCGTCCGGGCGGCCCACGACCGCGGCCTCCACCACGTCCGGGTGGCGCAGCAGGGCCTCCTCCACCTCCGGGCCCGCGATGTTGTAGCCCGCAGAGACGATCATGTCGTCGGCCCGGGCGACGTAGCGGAAGTAGCCCTCGGCGTCGCGTACGTAGGTGTCGCCGGTCAGGTTCCAGCCGTTCTGTACGTACTCCGCCTGCCGGGGATCGGCCAGATAGCGGCAGCCCACCGGGCCGCGTACGGCCAGCAGCCCCGGCTCGCCGTCCGGGACCGGCCGCCCGGCCCGGTCCACGACGCGGGCCTCCCAGCCGGGTACCACCCGGCCGGTCGTGCCGGGCCGGATGTCCCCGTCGGCGGCGGAGATGAAGATGTGCAGCAGCTCGGTCGCCCCGATGCCGTTGACGATGCGCAGGCCGGTGCGTTCGCACCAGGCCCGCCAGGTGGCGGCGGGCAGGTTCTCCCCGGCCGAGACGCAGCGGCGCAGCGCCGACAGGTCGTACATGCCCACGTCGTACGGGCCGAGGGCGTCCAGCATCGTCCGGTAGGCGGTGGGCGCGGTGAACAGCACCGTCACCCGGTGCTCGGCGAGCGCGGGCAGCAGCCGGCGCGGCACCGCGTCCTCCAGCAGCAGCGCGGACGCGCCGGCGCGCAGCGGGAAGACGACGAGCCCGCCGAGGCCGAAGGTGAAGCCGAGCGGCGGACTGCCCGCGAACACGTCGTCGGGGCGGGGCCGCAGCACGTGCCGGGAGAAGGTGTCGGCGACGGCGAGCAGGTCGCGGTGGAAGTGCATGCAGCCCTTGGGCCGCCCGGTGGTCCCGGAGGTGAAGGCGATCAGGGCGACGTCGTCGGCGGAGGTCGCCGCGGCGGGGAAGGGCGCGTCGTGGCGCTCGGCCCGTCTCAGCAGGTCGTCCGGGGCGCCGCCGCCGTAGGCGGTGATCCGCAGCCCGGGCACCTCGGCCTTCACCAGGTCGTCCAGTACGTCCGCGTGGCACAGGGCGTGCCGGACCTGCGCCATCGCGCACACCGTCGCCAGCTCCTGCGCGCGCTGCTGGGGCAGTACGGTGACGGCCACCGCGCCCGCCTTCATGACCGCGAGCCAGCAGGCGGCCAGCCAGGGGTTGGTGGGCCCGCGCAGGAGCACCCGGTTTCCGGGTACGACGCCGAGGTCGGCGGTGAGGACGTGGGCGAGGCGGTCCACACGGTCGCGGAGCCCGCCGTACGTCCACACCTCGCCGGCGCCGTCGCGGAAGGCCGGGCGGTGGGCGCCCTCGGGTCCGAACCGGGCGATGGTGGCGTCGAGCAGCTCGGCACCGCAGTTCAGCCGGTCCGGATAGGCCAGTTCGGGCAGATCGAAGAGCAGCTCCGGCCAGGCGTCCGCGGGTGGCAGATGGTCGCGGGCGAAGGTGTCGACGTGAGCGGAAGGCTTGAGGTCCAAGGCGGGTTCGCCCCCCTTGCAGCGGTCCGGAGTGGGGTGGAGCCGGCCGTGCGGTCGTTTCTCCCGGCGACCGCCGGGAGGTACTCCCTGGAGCGTATCGTGATGGTGACGGCAGTCAACAGGACGCGATAGATGCGGGGATGTTCGGATGACCGGATTCGCGCTCGGGGTGGACCAGGAGGAGTGGTGCGGGCGGTTGCGCGCACTGTCGGCGCAGCGGCTGAGGCCGCTCGCGGAGAAGGGGGAGCCGGGCCGGGTCAACCGGCCGCTGCTGGCGGCGCTGGGCGAGCTCGGCCTGCTGGAGCGGGTGTTCGCCTCGGGCGCGCTGGAACTGTGCCTGCTGCGGGAGTCCCTCGCCTACGGTTGCACGGAGGCCGAGACCGCGCTGGCCCTGCAGGGGCTGGGCGCGTACCCGGTCCTGCGGGCGGGGAGCGAGGCGCAGCGGGAGCGGTGGCTGCCGGGGGTGCGGGCAGGGCGTGCCGTGGCCGCGTTCGCGCTGAGCGAGCCGGGGGCGGGCTCGGACGCGGCGGCGCTGGCGCTGGCCGCGGAGCGCGATCCGGCGGGCGGGGGCGGGTCCAAGGGCGGGGGCGGGTGGCGGCTCAGCGGCGAGAAGTGCTGGATCTCCAACGCCCCCGAGGCGGATTTCTACACCGTGTTCGCCCGGACGGGTGAAGGGCCGGGCGCGAAAGGGGTGTCGGCCTTCCTGGTCCCCGCGGACCGCGAGGGCCTCAGCGGCGAGCCGCTGGACATGCTGTCCCCGCACCCCATCGGATCCCTCCGCTTCGACGGGGTCCCGGTCGGCCCCGAGGACCTGCTCGGCGAGCCCGGGCAGGGCTTCCGCGTCGCCATGGACACCCTGAACCTCTTCCGGCCCAGCGTCGGCGCGTTCGCGGTGGGCATGGCCCGGGCCGCGCTGGACGCGACGCTCGCCCACACGGCCGGGCGGACCGCGTTCGGCGGAACGCTGAGCGACCTCCAGGCGGTGGCGCACCGGGTGGCCGAGATGGCCACCCGCACGGAGGCGGCCCGGCTGCTGGTGTACGCGGCGGCGGGGGCGTACGACCGGGGCACGGCCGACGTGCCCAGGCGGGCGGCGATGGCGAAGCTGCTGGCCACGGAGACGGCCCAGTACGTGGTGGACCACGCCGTCCAACTGCACGGGGCGGTCGCCCTGCGGCGGGGACACCTGCTGGAACACCTCTACCGGGAGGTGCGGGCGCCGCGGATCTACGAGGGGGCGAGCGAGGTGCAGCGCACGATCATCGCCAAGGAGCTGTACGGGGCGTTGGGCGGGCCGGTGGTGGGGAAGGTGGCCGGGCAGTGAGCCTTGAGCGGATCAACCCGGCGGAGTTGTCCCCGGCGACGGGCTTCTCGCACGCGGTGGTGGCCACGGGGTCCCGGCTGGTGTTCCTGGCGGGCCAGACCGCGCTGGACGGCGCCGGCAAGGTGGTGGGGGAGACCCTGCCGGAACAGTTCGAGACGGCCCTGGCCAACCTCCTGTCGGCCCTGGCCGCGGCGGGCGGCGCCCCGGCGGACCTGGCACGGGTGACGGTGTACGCGGTCGACGTGGCCGCCTACCGGGTGCACGCGGCCGAACTGGGCCGGATCTGGCGGAGGCTGGCGGGCCGCGACTACCCGGCGATGGCGGTCATCGGCGTGGCCCGCCTCTGGGACGACCAGGCCCTGGTGGAACTGGACGGCACGGCGGTCCTCCCGTAGGGGGCCCGGCCCCTGCGGTTCGGCTGCCGCCGGTGGTGCGGCTGCGGCCGGGTGGCTGCTGGGGCTGCGCCCCGGGCTGTGCGGTTCGGCTGCCGTCGGTGTTTCGGCTGCCCGCCGGTGGGTGGTGCTGGGGCTCTGCCCCAGGCCCCGCGCCTCAATCGCCGGCGGGGCTGGGTGGTGTGGGGTGGTGCCCCGCCGGAGTGTCTCC